>JBCDAA010000006.1:0-56212 GCA_039186435.1 Myxococcota bacterium
GCCGACGCTGACCGAGTGGGCTCTCGACTACTGGTTCACCTACCTCTCGGCTCACAAAGGTCCTTCGAAGGTCAGCGAGTACAGAAACAACAAGATGCAACCCGATGCGTCGTCGGCCTTTCCGGTGGTGCTCTCCGTAGCGCACGCGACGGTTCTCGAAGATGAGGGAATGCTTGCGTACGTCGGGCCCATGACGACGCAAGGGACCCCGGTGGTCAAGCTCGCGGCAGACGACGAGGAATCGATGAAGACGCTCCGCGAGCGCCTCATCGTGCCCTGGGTTCCCTAGCGACGCTCGAATCGACGGCGATGCTTGAGGACAAGGGCACACCCACTGCGCGCCAACCGTGCTAGACCCGCCTCGCGCGATGCCGACGCCCGAGCCGCCCAAGAGCTATCTAAAGCAGGTCCGCATGCTTGTCGGCAATGTGCGCCGGGCGGTGGGGATCGCGTGGCGCTTCGAGCGGTCGCTGACCCTTCGCTATGTGCTCGTCAACATCATCAGCGCGCTCCTGCCGGTGGCGATCGCGTACGTGGGCAAGCGCATCGTCGACGCGGTGGTCGATGCGATCGCCGATCCGGCGCATCCGGTGGGCCCTTCGCTGACCTGGGTGGGCGTGGAGCTCGGGCTGATTCTCGCGGGGCATTTCGCCGGCCAGGCGATCGGCTATTTCGGGCAGCTTCTGCGCGCACGCCTCGCGCTCCACATCGACCAGCTGATCTTCGAAAAAGCGCTCCGTCTCAGCGTGATGCACTTCGAGGACGCCGAGTTCATGGACATGCTCGAGCGCGCCCGAAAGGAGTCGGGTTGGCGACCGGTCGAAATGATCACGCACGGCCTTCGTCTTGGGCGCAACGTCGTCACGCTCGTCGGCTACGCGATCCTGCTGGCACAGTTCAGCGGCTGGGCCGTGTTGGCGCTCGCGCTCGCAGGCCTGCCCTTTCTTGCGGAGACGCGCTACGCGTCCGAGCAGTATCGAATTCACCAGGCGCGTACGTCGCGGGAGCGTCAGGCCTACTACCTCCAGCAGCTGCTCACGAGCGACTACTACGTGAAGGAGATCAAGCTCTTCACGCTCGGGCCGGAGCTTCTGCGCCGGCACCGCGACCTGCACGAAGGGTTCTACAAAGAGGACCGCGACTTTGCGTTTCGTCGTGGGCGGGCGGTCACGCTGCTCGGCGCCGTCAGCACGGCGGTCTTCTATGGCATCTACGTCGTCATCGTGGGCGCCACCGTCGCGACGAGGATTTCGCTTGGCGACATGACCCTCTACCTCACGGTTTTTCGGCAAGGACAGGACGCGTTTCAGAGCGCCATGAGCAGCATCGCGCGCGCCTGGGAGGACAACCTCTACATGGCGAACCTCTTTGCGTACCTGGCGATCGACGACGACGACCTCGCCGAGACCGCGCTCGGGGCGCTTCCCGAAGAGCCTGCGCCGGCCGTGCGTTTTGAAGGCGTGTCCTTTCACTACCCCGGGTCAAAACGGCCGGCACTTCACGAGATCGACCTTGCGATCGAGCCGGGGGAAACGATCGCGTTGGTCGGTCCGAACGGCGCCGGGAAGACGACGCTCGTGAAGCTTCTGGTGGGGCTCTACAGCCTTCGCGAAGGACGCATTCGCATTGGCGAGCGCGACATCGCCGACATGGATCGCGGCGAGCTACGGCAGCGGATCGGCGTGCTCTTTCAGGATTTTGTGCACTACCACTTCAGCGCGGCGGAGAATATTGGGATCGGCTGGCTCCCGAAGATGGAGGACCGCGACGCGGTGACGCGTGCCGCCGAAGACGCGGGCGCCGATGGGATCGTGCGCTCGCTGCCGGAGGATTACGACACCATGCTCGGTCGCTGGTTTGGCGGGGAGCAGCTGTCGATTGGACAGTGGCAGCGCATGGCGCTCGCGCGGGCGTTCATGCGGCGGAGCAACGTGCTGATCCTCGACGAGCCCACGGCGGCAATCGACGCCGAAGGCGAGCACGAGATCTTTCAGCGCTTTCAGGAGCTCAAAGAGGACGCGACCTGCATCTTGATCACGCACCGCTTCAGCACCGTGCGTATGGCGGATCGGATCGTGGTGCTCGACAAAGGGCGTATCGTCGAGGTCGGGCGCCACGACGAGCTCATCGCGAAGGACGGGCTCTACGCCAAGATGTTCAATCTGCAGGCCGAGGGGTACGCGATACCGACCGACCCCGCGAGCGCCTAGGTTGGTCGTCGCTAAACCGATCTCGTGATCGCGTCGGGCGGCGTTCCTCGTAAGGCGAGAAGTCGATGAAGCACTGGTGGTATTTCAAGACGAGCAACGCCAGTCCATCCACACGCGCTGGCGCCGAATGCATCCGATCCCACACCCAACGCTAACGCCGCATCCCGCGCATCCCGCGCATCCCGCGCATCCCGCCGATCCGAATCGACGCCATTCCCGACGGACCGCGAACGCTAAACATCGCGGAAGGCGCGCGCACCCGCACCATCGCCGCCGGCCCCGTGATACGAACCATCGCCCCCGGCCCACTCACGCGAACCATCGCCCCCGGCGTGCGCACACGAACCTGCGCTGCAGGCGGACGCGGCGTGTGAACGACGACGTTGGTATTCGCGCGTACGACCGGCGCGTGCGCCCGAGCCCGAACCCGAAACCGTGGGTGACGGTAGCGCCGACGCACGGGCGGCGGCGGCCCCTGAAGCTCCGCACGAAGCTGAACGCGGCGCGCGTGCCACGGACGAAGGCGCGGCGCATGACGGACGCGAATCCCGCCCCAGTGCCGCCGACCTCGATGCACCACCGCCACGTGAATCGGCGCCGCCGTCGCATCAAAACGCGCGTCCACCGGACCCTTGTAGTAACCCGCCTCCGCATCCCAGGTGAGCGTCACCGGACGATGGTCAACGGTCACGATCACCTCGGCCTCTGGCTCGGCCACAGCCGCACCGCTGGCATCCACCACGTACGCCTTGAGGTCACCTTCTTCCGGGACGACCTCCACCGCGTAGTCGCCGACCGCCACGATCTCCCCTTCGTGCGTCGGCGCCGGCGGAACCACAACCTGCCTCACTCGCGTCTCGTGTTTGGTGCCATCGGCGTCCACCGAAAGCGTCATCGGTCCAGCCACCCAGGTCACCGACGCCTCCGGACGACCCACATACGCCTCGAACTGAGGATCCCAAGCGAGCACAACGGGCTGCGCAGCGCCGGTCGAAGTTTGAAGCGCGACCTCCACGTCCACGTCGGCCTGCACCGGCGCCCCGGCTGCGTCCACGACGTACGCCGCCACACTCCCGTCGGGTTTGGTCACGACCTCGGCGCTGTACTCACCGGCCACGACCACCGTTCCACCCCGCACGGCGGTCTCGGGCGCTGCAGCTAGCTTTGCGACGCTCCCGGCATGCGCCACGCCTTCGGTCGTCACGGAAACCGACACGGGACCACTCGCGGCAAGCGCCGCCTCTAGATCACCAACGTACTTTTGATCTTCCTCGTCCCACGCGAGCACCACCTCGTGCGGCGATCCGTCGGCTCCCTGAACTTGCACCTTGAGCTCGCCCGCATCGGAAACCACCTCGCCTTCGGCGTTGTAGACGAGCGCTTCGAGCACACCGTCGCGATGCGGAAGCACTTCGACAAAAAGTCCGTCGCTCGCGACCACAGTGCCGCCGATCGAGGCGACGACGGATGCGAGAGGCACACTGTCGAGAGCTTCCTGGGCCTGCTCCGCGAGGTTCTGCACCGCTTCGGCCGTATCGTCGGCGCCGGAACACGCCGTGAGAAGAGCCACCAAAAGAACGCGCTGGGTCATGCCCCCTAGGACGCCAGTTCACTCCTCTTCTTCACGTAAGGGATTGCCGGACGCTCGCGGGAGCACACTCTTTTCGCGCCGTAGGAGTGCAACGATCCCCAAGATCATTGCGACAAGGGTCGCCAGCGCGCCCGCCGTAAACGTCGTCGGCGCAGCGGTGGTGGGGTGCTCTGCAACCCAGCGCGGAACCCCGGGCGCCCATCCCGCCTCCGGACGCCGAAAGGGATCGTCCACTTGGGCGAGGCGCGCGCAAAGGGCGCCGACTTCCTCCGCCGAAAGATCCGACGCGTCGACCAGCGAAAACACGCCGCACGCGTCGCCTTCCACACTCGGGTGCGCGAGGACGACGTCACCCTCCGGACGGTGGAGGAGCACCCGACTGCGATCGATCTGCGCGCCCTGAAACTCAGGCACGGAGGGATCGCGAATCACCGCGGTGAGGGTCTCCTCGAACTCGGGACCGAGGACCCAGCCGCCGTCGTCAAACGCCCAGAGAAAGGGCAGCAGAAGAAGCACGCGCTTCATGGTGCCGTCAGCCCTTCGCGGAGCGCCTCTTCCTCCGGGTGCGACTCCACCAAGCACGGAAAGAAGTACGCGCCCGAGCACGACTCGCGCAGCCGAACCTCGATCGAGGTTTCCCCCTGAACGGTCTGCTCAGTCGTTTCGTCCGCGAACATCCAGGGACAGAGCGAGGGCGCGATCGTAAGCACGCGTGCTTCGCCAGGACGGAGCGGAATCGTCCACTGGACCTCATGCTCCCCGTCGGTGCGAAGCGGATGCGCTTGGGGATACGCCCGCGTCGCGAGGTGAAGCGGCCCTTCCTCACGCGGGTCCGCGATCACATCCCAGCACTCCCGCTCGCCGTTTTGTACGTGGCAAACCTCGGCGTCCTGCCACGCGAGACGACTTTCGATCGCGCGCACGTAGGCGTCTCCAATGTCGCGCATTCCTTCAGGTAGCGGAGGACGCGGCGGCAAGACCGCGAGCGCTTCGGTGGACCGAACGACGCCGCTCTCCGGCGGGGAAAACATCGCGAGCCCGTCGACGAGCTGCGCACACCACGGCCCTTGGACCTGTTCTTTCACCTCGGCGTGATTGCGATCGCGATACGCGTCCGCGGCGATCGTTTCCAGCGCGTCGAGACTCCAGCCCGGGCTTGTGTGCGCGCGAGGAACGAGCATCAACATCACCAGCGCCGGCGCCGCTCCCCAGAGCGGGCGCACGCGTCCAAGGCGCGCGAACCCTGCGGCCCCAGCAGCGGCGAGCGCGGGAAACGCACCGTGAAAATAGTCGATGCGGAGCTCGTGTTTCACGCCAAGAAGAAGCACCGCACCGGCGAGAATCGGTCCTGCAAGCGCAAGGGCGACCCAGCCGTCCGTGCGCGCCCGGGGTCCGAGAAACCACGCAAAGACTACGCCGCCGAGGAGGGCACTTCCCGCGCCCACGCCGGCCCCCGACTCGATCATCCAATGAAGGTTTCGCACAGCGGCGACGGGCCCACCGATCCACCCACCGACCAATGCGCCAAGAAGTACGAGGCCGAGCAGGCGAGCGCTCCGCTGCGTGGCGACAACAAAAAGAAGCGAGCCGAGAAGGGACGCAAAGCCCACGTGCACATGAATGCCGAGGCCCGCCCAAAGACCGGCCGCGAGGGCAACCTTGGCGTCGCGCCGGTCGCTCAGCACCCAAGCCGCGCAGGACACGACGACCACGAAGATCGGAAGCAACGAGGGATTCCAAATGCGGGTGTGATCCTCCGTCCACCCGAGCATGGAGAGGTAGAGCAGGCTCGCGGTGACCGCTTCGAGCGTCGTGCGCCGTCGCGCGATGATCACGAAACCCACCACCAGCGCGGCTGCCATGAGCGCCCACACCATCCACTGCACCTGGACGAGACCGCCGCCGAGGACGAGGACGCCCGCGATCAGGGTGTGCCACACCACGCCCTGATAGAGCTCCCCCACGGTCGTCGAAGGTCCAACCAAATGGCATTGGCCAAGATCCACGCAGTCGCGCGCAATCAAGAGATCGCGTCCGGGATCTCCAGCGGGATGAGGAGCTTCGGCCCAGCCGGCCAGCATCGCAAACGCAGCGACGAACACGATCGCTGGGAGAAAGCGCGTCACGCGCCGTTCTCCCGAGGCCAAAGGATCGACAGCAACGAAAGGAAAGCGAGCGCCCCGACCATCGCGCCGGCACGCCCAAACGTTGCTCCATCGACGGTTGCTCGACGCTCGTAGGTCCACTGCGGGCCCGGCGGTGCGGGGGGCGGCGGCGGCACCTCAGGGCGCACAAAGGGATCCTCCAAGACCGCGAGACGCGCGCAAAGGATGTTCTCTTCGTCCAGCGTCAGGTCCGCGCGGTCGGCGATCCCAAAGGGACCGCAAAGCCGCCCTCCCGCACCCCGGTGCACCAGAATCACGCCTGCCGTCCCGCGACGGAGCTCCACCCGCGAGCGATCGATCTGGGCGCCCTCAAAGACAGGGAGGTCGGGATCCGCAAGGAGGGTCTGCAGCGTGAGCGCGAACTCCGGGCCGAGCACCGGCGCAGGCTGAAACGCCATCAGCAAAGGCGCGAGCATCAGCAACGTCGCGCGCGTCATGGCTTACTGGGCCTCCAGTTGCGCGCGCAGCTCGGATTCCGCGGGGAGGGTCTCAACAAGACATGGGAAGAATGCGTCATCTCCGCAGGGCTGGCGAAGCCAAAGCTCAAGCGTGTCCGCGTCGGCGGAAATCGTTCGTTCGCGAGCACCATCGGCGAACTCCCAAAGGCAGTCGCTCGGTGGGAGTACCACCACGGCAGCGTTCCCTCGCCGAAGCGGAATCCGCCAGCGCAAGGCCTCACCTTCCGGGTTGTCGAGGGGGTGCGCCTGCGGATAAGCCCGGCTCGAAAGCTGGAGAGGATCGAGTTCGCGCGGATCGGGGCCGATGCCCCAGCACGAGGGCACCTCGGTCATCTGGCAAACCTTGGCCCCGTGCCAAACGACGCGACTCGGCAACGGCCGAAGGTAGGCCTGCCCTAGGTCGATCGCGCCGGGCGGAAGTAGGCCCCGCGGCCGAAGGAGCGCGAGCGCGACGTCTTGTTCAGCGGGGCCTTGCGCCGGCGTTGAAAAGAGCGAGAGCACATCGACGAGCTGGCGGCAGCGCGGCGCTTGCACGCGTTCTTTGACGTCCGCGTGTCGATAGTGCGCGTACACCACCGGCGCGATTCGCTGCACGGTCGTAAGATCCCATCGCTCGTCCACGTGAGGACGGGGCACGAGAAGCACCGCGGCCACGCCTGGCACCACGATCCAACGCCGCGGAAGGCGCGCGCTCGCGGCTCCGAGACCGACGGCGATCGCCGGAAACGCCCCGTGAAAGTTGTCGACACGCACGAAGTGATCGGTGGCCCAAAGCGCCAGCCCAGCGAGCACGATCGGGATCACGATCACGGCGCCGAGAACCTCCTCCCGACGAAGGCGCGGACCGATCGCCCACGCGAGCGCCGTCCCTGCCACTGGAACAACCACCGCCATGGCGCCCGCAGTATCCCAAATCCAAAGCGCGTTGTTGCGAGCCGCGTCCGGGCCTCCGGCAACAACACCACACGCGATCGCGCCAAACGTCGCAATCAGGGGCACCAACCGCCGATGCGACGCGACCAGTACGATCAGCCCAGCACCAAGGGTGCCAAGGCCTACGTGGACCCCAACCGAGAGTCCCGCCCAAAAGCCGGTCGCGACCACACGCTTGAGATCCGCCCGCCCCACGAGAGACGACATGCCCGCGGAAACCACCGTCGCTGCGAGGGGAGAAAGTGAGGGATTCCAAAGCCGCGTATGGTCTTCGCTGACCAGAAGAAACGCGAGATAGAAGAGCGCCGCGGCGATCGCCTCAAGGTCGCCTCGTCCGCGTCGTTGCGCGAAGACGATCGCGACCGCAAGCGCCATGGAACACCAGATGGCGTATTGCACGACGTGAAGATCACCGCCCGTCAAGATCACCAGCGACACCACAGCGTGCCAAACCACACCGTGATCGAGATCGCCTACGGTGGCCGAAGGCCCCGCCAGCGCACATTGACCAAGCTCCGCGCAGTCGCGCGCAATGAGCACGTCACGCACCGTGTCGCCGTCCGGATCGGGAGACCGCGCCCAAAGCGCGAGGATCGCAAACGCGAACCCCATCGCAAGAACCGGTGCTCCCCGACGGATCATCGAGTTCCTTCTACCGCGAATGGCCGGGCTATGATGCGCCCGTGACGCGCGTTGCGCTGGTGGCATGGATTTGCCTTGGAGCAGTGGCAGCTCAGGCGCAGGTGCTACCGCCCGGCCATGAAGCTGAGTTTCAGCGTCTACTGGGGGACCTCCCGAACGGGTGGTCGGTGATCGGCATCGAAATCGGAGGCGAAAAGGTCTCGTATCGCTTGGCACGTGGCGAGGAGGAGGCGCGTCTGGATCTCACCGCGCCCGCGTCTCGCCCGCCGGCCTTTTTGGTTCACGTGGAGGGAGCCGATGCCGAGATCCTGCGGGCCCACGCGCGCGCGCAGATCGACGCACGACGCGAGTTCGATCCCTGGATCGATCCGCAGAGCGCAACCTCGACGGAAGGGGAGGACACCGGCCGAGAGACACCGCGGCCGCTCTACTACGGAGCGCTCGCACTCGTTCTCGCATTGGGCTGGTGCGCTCTCGCGGTGCGGCGGAGAAACCTTGCGTGCGCGGTAGCCGGGCTCGGCACGCTTCTAATCGTCGCCTGGGGGTGGGCCGCGGACGATGCGTTCATCACCTATCGCTACGTCGCGCAAGCGCTGGACGGACAGGGACTCGTGTTCAATCCGGGAGAGCGCGTCCAGGGGTTTACGCATCCTCTTTGGGTGCTGCTCCTCCTCGCTCCGTCGATGCTGCTCACGCCTTTTGACGCGTCGATGCTGCTCGCGATCGGCTGCACAACCGGCCTCTTCGCGGTGATGCTCGCGATCGCTCGAGCGCGCGACCGGTCGCCTCTCGCCGTCGTGACGACACTGGTCCTCTTGCTCGGGTCCGAAACCTTCGTCGCGTTTCAAACGAGCGGGCTGGAGAACTCGCTCTCGCATCTGCTGCTCGCGCTGGTCTTCTTTGGGGCGATAACCGATCGAACGCGCACGATCGCCATTGGTGCGGCGCTGCTGATCCTCACCCGCCTCGATCTCGCGCTCCTGGTGCTCCCGGTGGTGCTCGGCGCGATTCGCGACCTGGGAGGACTTCGCGCGGCATGGCGACGCGAGCGCGCGGGAATCGCGATCGGCGTTGCTCTCCTTCTCGCGTGGTTTGGCTTTGCGGCGATCTATTACGGCTTTGCGCTGCCCAATACGTTCTACGCAAAAACCGGAGAAGGCTGGCCCATCGCGCGCGGGCTTCGCTACCTCGCTTCGTTCGCGTGGCATGAGCCGCTCGGGGCCGCGATCCTCGTGGTGGGATGCGCAGGTTGTTTCGGGACGCGCGTGCCCAAGGTCGGGGCTTGGTTTTCCGAAGAGAGCCCTGTGCTCCGGCGCGTCGGCATCGGAACGCTTCTCTACTTGGCGTACGTCGTCTACGTCGGCGGGGACTATATGCACGGACGCTTTGTCGCCGCGCCGCTGATCGCCGCATCGCTCGGACTGCCCTCGCTTCGGGCGGTGGCGACGCCGAAAGCCCTTGCCGGGGGAACGGTGATCGCGGCCCTCGCGTTTGTGTTCACGGGCCGAAGCGCGGAGGGCGAGATCGTCAACGAGCGCACCTACCACCGCGAGAGTCAGCTGCTGCACATCGGCGACGGCCACGTCACGTCTCATCGCGGACCCGCGGAGGAGCTTCCGAACGTAGCCATCGGCGGCCGCGTGATGGCGAGCGCGTTTACCGACGATCCGCGCTTCATATGGATCGACGCGCACGGCCTCGTGGATCCCTTTGTAGCGCGTTGTCCGGCGCGCCCGAACGCGAGAGCCGGTCACGTGGAGCGATTTGTCCCGCGGGCGTACTTCGAGGCCCGGCGTGATGTGGGGCTCGCGGACGATGGGGAGGCCCGACTTCGGCGCGGCGACCTCTCCCTCGAGGAGGAGCTTTCAGCGATGACACCGGCGTGGCCCACGCCTGCCCTCGAAGCGCGCTACCGCGAGATTCAGCTTCTTGTCCGCGGCCCGATCTTGGACGCCGAGCGCCTTCAGCTAGTTCCGGCGTACACCTTCTCCGCGCAGCGCATCGAAGTCCCGGACAACGCCGAGTTCTACGACCCTCCTTGAAACTGACAAAACTGAAGAACTCCGTCCCTCTCCAAGTGACGAAACTGAAGAACTCCGCCCCTCCCACTGCCAGCCGACCGCTGGAGACGGCTAGATTCACGTCTTGTCGATCGCGAACCAGAGCACGAGACGGGGCGTGCCACGCTGAAGGTCCAGCATGGCCGGGCCGAGGTAGAGCCCCTGCCCCACTTTGCGCAGCTCGTCGCGAATGGGCCGAATGAAAAACGGGTTGTCGGGACGTCGATAGTCCAAAAGCACGCACGGCTTTCCGTCGATCGCCGACGGCTCAACGCGCGTATCGAAGGGATAGCGATCCCCGAGAAGGCGCACGCGGTTGATCCCGCCACCGATCGTCGCCGACGAAGAGTGAAACGTCTTTCCCGCCCACGGAAACGCCGGATGCCGAGCTAGGTTCGCGACCGCGCCACGAAGGCCCGCGCGACCCAAGGGACCCGCCAGCGTGAGCATGCGTCCGGGCGGCGCCCCGTCGAGCTCGTCGATCGCCGGAAGGACACCCCCGCGATAGAGTGTTTCGAGTTCTTCGACGCTCTGCTCCGCAAGGCGGTCCGCACTCAGGCGCGGAAGAGTGGCGCGCTGCTCATGCATGGTTGTCATTTACGCTTCCTTTCGAGGACGTGAGACCGCGTCCCACACCGCAACTTCGGCTTCCGCCACGACCACCTCATCCCATTCGAGGTGGCCAAAAAGAGAGGCCTTGAAGAGACCGAAGAACGCACCGAGGACGATCGCCATGAGCGCCGGCGCAGGAAGCGATCGAAACGCCTCGCGCGCACGCTCCGTTTCGAAATACGCGTAGAAGGGTTCGAACGCGTGCTCTTCCAGCGCCTTGCTTTCCTCGTCGAGATAGGACGCGTGGTGGTGCAGCTCGAGAAACGCGAGCTCGAGGGGAAACGCGCGGGCGTGCTTCGCGAGGCGAAACCAAATCTGACGAAAGACCTGCCGCGGCTCCGCGCCGACATCGAGACCGTTCAGCAGCGAGGCGAGGAGGTTCGTCTTCGCCTCGCGATAGAGGACGTTCACGAGCGCGTCCTTGCTGGGAAATGTCCGGTAGATGGTCCCCGCCGCAACCCCCGCCTCGCGCGCGATCCGCGGGACCGGCGTCCCGTGAAAGCCCTGCCTTACAAAGAGCGCGAGGGACGCCTCCAGAATCCGTTCCCGCGAGCTGGAATGAACGTTCATTTACTCAATATATGTATGTTTTATCTTCTATCGTCAACAAAGTGAATGATCATTCCACCGCCGACGCGCACCGAACCAGGCCCTCGAGCAATGCTAGGCTCCGGAAATGCTTCGTCTTTCGGTTCTCGCGATCCTCCTCCTCAGCTGCGGCTCTTCGCCGGGCGGGGATCGCGCCTTCGTCTTCGAGGGCGGAACGCGCGTCGTTGTCCAGTCGAGCGGCCAGATCATTCTCGAGCGCGACGGACGCGACCTCGTCGCCATTCCGCCCGAACACGGCCCCACCATCCGCACCTACACGGAGACCTTTCGCGGCGACCTCGGCATTTACGAGTTTCGCCGCCGCGACGTCACCGAAGTTGAACTTACCGCGACCTCCTCCCCGAGCGTGGGCGAGAGCAACCAGGTGATCATCGACTACGAAGGTCAGGGCGGCAGCCTTCGCGGGACCCTCGCCATCGAGCGTGAGACCGACGAACGCACGCGCTTTCGCTTCACCCTTCTCGCCGGCGAAGCGAACTCGATCGCCATCCCCTTTCGCTGCGACGACGAAGGCTCCTTTCACGGCTTCGGCGAGCAGTACAACGGCACCGATCAGCGCGGCGAAGAGTTCGACCTCTTCGTAAGCGAACAGGGCATCGGTCGCGACGGGAGCGTTCGCCCCCTCACCGGCGACGAACACACGACCTACTTTCCAATGCCCTACTGGCTCGATGCGCGCGGCCACGGCGTGCTCTTCGAAACCGACTACCGCGTGCTCGCCGACGTGTGCGCAAACGATCCGGGCGTCGCGTGGATCGAAGTCAGCAGCGACGACCCCGTCGAGTGGGTGGTCTTTCACGGACCGACGCCCCTCGATGTCGTTCGGCAGGTTGGCGATCACCTCGGACGCCCCGGCCCTCTCCCGGACTGGGCGTTTGGACTTTGGATCGGTTCCCAGGGCGGTCAGGAGGCGGTTCTCGCGGAAGCGGCCGCCCTCGAAGCGGCGAATATCCCGGTCGCCGCCTTCTGGGTGCAGGACTGGACCGGCGTCCGCATGAACATCGGCGGCGGCTTCGGCGTGCAGTACCGCTGGGCCGTCGACCCGGAACACTACCCCGACCTCGCAGGCCTCATCGCGGACCTTCGCGGACGGGGCTATCGCTTTCTCGCCTACGCCAATCCCTTTATCGATCCGAACCTTCCCGATCACTTTCCAGCGATGGACGAACGCGGCTTGCTCGTGCAGTCCCCGGAAGGCGGCTCCTACCGCTTCACCGCGCCCAACATCGAGTCCGCGCATCCGGATCTCACCAACCCGGAAACCCGCGAGTTCGTCAAAGACGCGCTCAAGGCGATGGTCAACGACTACGGCATCGACGGCTGGATGCACGACTTCGCCGAGTGGAACCCCCTCGACGGCGTGCACTCGGACGGCTCCGATCCGCTCGCGTACCACAATCGCTTTCCAGTCGAGTGGCAGCGCATGGCGCGCGAAGCCCTCGACGAGGTTCGGCCCGACGGCGACTACGCGTTCATCGTGCGAAGCGGATGGACGGGCTCCCAGGCGGTCTCGCAGATTCACTGGGTCGGCGATCAGGAGGCCGATTGGGAAACGACTGATGGCATCCCCACGGTCGTGCCCGCACTCCTCAACCTGGGCCTCGCGGGGCAGTACAATGTGACCCACGACGTCGCGGGCTTTTCCGGCGGACCAAGCACCAAGGAACTCTTCATGCGCTGGACCGAACTCGGCGCGTTTACGCCGATCTTTCGCACCCACGAGGGCAACAATCGCGACGACAACTGGTCGTGGGAAAAGGACGCGGAAACCACCGAGCACTTCGCACGCTTCGCCCGGGTCCACGACGCCCTCGCGCCGCTCTTTCGTCGCCTCGCCGACGAAGCCCAGGAAGACTCCGCACCGATCGTCCGGCACCTGATGCTTCAGTATCCGGCCGATCGCGAGACCTGGTCCATCAGCGACGAGTATCTCATCGGCAACGAGCTCTTGGTCGCCCCCATCACGGAAGAAGGCTCGACGAGCCGCGAGGTCTATCTCCCCGAAGGCACCTGGTTTCACGTGTGGACCGGCGAGTCCTTCAGCGGCGGCCAGCGCATCTCGATCGATGCGCCCATCGGCAGCCCGCCCGTGTTCTCTCGCGGCGAGGACCGCACCGACCTGCGAGCGATCGAATAAATGAAGGTTCTCGTCATCCGCCACTCCATCGCGGTCGATCCCTACGCGGCCCCGAGCGATGAACTTCGCTGGCTCACCGGCGAAGGACGCGTGCGCATGCGCGAGGTCGCCAAGGCGATTCAGACGCGCGTCACGCCGACCGTGATCTACACCAGCCCTCTCACGCGCGCGGTGCAGACCGCGGAAATTCTTGCGAGTGAGATCCAGTTCACCGGCGCGGTGGAGGTGCATCCGCCCCTCTCGGTGGACTACGGCACCACGGCGCAGGCGCTCTCGGTGCTGGAGGCGCAAGATCCCGACGCCGTGGTTGCGCTGGTCTCCCACGAGCCGAAGGTTCGTGTGCTCGCGGGGCACCTCACCGGGCACGACCGCATGCCGAGCTTTCGCACTGGGACCTGCTGCTGCGTGGAGATCGACGGCGGCGCGCACCGCTTCCGCTGGATTCTGCATCCGGACCCCCTTCGCTTCGTGACGACGCTTTAGACCGCGAGCGAACCGCGCGGATCGCGACGTTCGTGTAAGCTGGTGTGATGGCGCTTCGCATCCTCTTTGTGTTCGTTCTCGGGGCTCTGGTCGGATGCGGCGACGACAGCACAACCGTGGACGCAGGGACCGACAGTGGCGGCGCCGACGCAGCGCGGGCGGACGCTGGATTCGATGCGGGCACCGACGCGGCCCGCGACGCCGGCACGGACACGTCGGAGGACGCGGGCACCGACTCCGACACAGACGCGGACCTCGACACGGGGGTCGACGCCGAGGTCGACGCCGAGGTTGACGCCGAGTTTGACGCGGGTGTCGATGCAGGATTCGACGCCGGGGACGCGGGGTGCATGGACCCGCCGCCGGGACCCGATCGCCCGGCACCCGTTTCCTGCAGCCGCTGCCGACCGGAACGCGACATTCCCATCGGCGCAAGCGGCGTTTGCGAAGGTCCCGACGACTGCACCGAAGGCGAGAACGGCCGCTGCGTCACCTCCATGATCGGATTGATCTGCGACTACGACGAATGCTTCGAAGACACGGACTGCGACGGGGACGAGGTTTGTCTCTGCGACGGATCTCTCTTCGGCGCCGGCAACGTCTGCGTATCCGCGAACTGCCGGGTCAACGCGGACTGCGCGAGCGGAAGCTGCGCGCCGAGCTTCGGCTGCCTTCTCGGCGCGGCGCCCGAAGGGTGGTACTGCCGCACCCCGAGCGACGCGTGCAGCCGCGACGAGGACTGCATGGAGCCGGGCCGGTTGGGCGGACGCTGCGCCTACAACCGCGCCGAAGCGCGCTGGATGTGCGAGTTCGGCATCTGTGCGCTTTAGCCCCTCGGACTCATCCCCGAAGCCTTCACGGCGTCTCGAATCGCCGCGACAAAGCGCTGGATCGCCGAGCGTTCGCGCGGGGTTTTCGCGCCCTCGCCTCGGTAGCTGATTCCCCACTTCGCGACGCGCGCCATGGCTCGCTCAGGCGTTGGGGCAAGCGTAAGTTCGAGAACGCGGTCGCCACGCACGAGCGCAATGCGCGTTTCGAGGCCCACGCGAATCGGCCATGACGCCGCAAAGCCGCTAAAGATCCGGCGCTCGCCAGACAGGGGATGCGCCGCGACGCACGCGAGAGCGAACGCCTCCTCGGCGTCGGGGGAGGTCTCCACCGAAACGGGCGCGAGCGATTTCGCAAGCCGGCGCACGAACGCGCGATGCAGCCAGGCGCGAGGCCCGGGGGCGAGGACGGGAAGGACCCACGGAATTCCCGCGGCGGGCACAAGAGTGACACTCGCGCCTTGATCGTCGAAAACGATCCGTTCCCGGGCAGCGCCGCCCCCCTGAGGATGACCCACTTCTCGTTTGCGCACCCGCAAGGGAGGGTGCACGTCGAACGACGCAAGCGTTGCAAGCACCGAGTCCTCGTCCGGAAGAGGCGCGGGAGCCGCAGCGTCGAGCACGCGCTTGTAGGCACGCAGCCAGTCGCGACTTCGAACTTCGGTGGCGTCGAGCACGCCGGCGCCTACGTAGGTATGAAGCGCTTTCGTCCCCGCGTAGACCGTGACGCAGTTCGCGTCGACGCTCAGTCGGTCGCCCATCAACAGGGGCGCGAGACGACCCTGCCCCTGGCTCGCGCCCGCAGGCTGATAGTGAAACCCGCCTTCGGCGTCCTCTCCCCGGAGCAACACCGCAACGTTGCCCGGCCAATCGAAGAGCGCGAAGAACACCAAACGCTCCCAGCCTCCGGGCGGCGCTTCGACCCCGGCTCTCGTGAGCGCGTCCATCAACTCGGACGCGCGCGTTTGCGACGCGTCGCAGGAAAACGAACAGGGGAGAAGGAAGTCGTGAAGGATCAGCCAGGGGATCCACTCGGTGGGCAGCCGCTCCGGGCCTTCCGCCCGGCGAAGCATCGCTGCCTTCTCGATGAAGTCCTCCTCCCACGCCTCCCCTGACGCAAAGCTCTCCACACAGCACGAGGGGTAGCCGAGCAGTTCGCCGGTACGAACACGAACGGCATCCGTGGTCGGCTCGTCCATCAGCGCCGACAGCTCCCGCACCTGCGCGGCGTCGAACCCAATCGCGAGGTCCGACCCTTCTTCCGCGCGCGTATGAGACGCGTTCTCCATCACCAGCTCGGCGCCGAAGATGGCGCGTAGCCGCTCCCGCTCTCGATCCTGCTGATCCGCCGGAACCGTGAGGCGCCATACCGGTTTATGACCCGCACGCATGCCGATTTCGCGAACGCGATCGACGAGCGTCGCCATGCCCGCATCCACCACCCGAAGGGAGAGGCCCTCGCGGGAAACCCCAGCGTTCAGATCACGCGCAGATTGCGGCGCGAGATCCTCCCAACCGACATCGCGAAGAATCCCCTGGGCGATCGCGACATCGAGCGCGGAGGAGGAGGTGATCGTGAGACGCGCACCGCGAACGTTCATTCCCGCCCGCTCGAGCGCGAGGAGTCCGCGAAGCGCCTCGAGGGTATCCGCGCCACGAACGCCAGGAAGCTCGATGGTCTCGAGAATCACGCGATGGCCCGCCGCGCTGAGCATCACCACGCCCGACACCGCGTCCTCCCAGCGACGAAGAGTCGCGACCGAAAGCGAGTGCCGAAGACGCACTTCGAGCGGCGGCCGAAACGTGGCGTCGAGCACATCGGCGAGCGTCGCCAGATGAAAGAGCGCGGTATCCCCCGTCACCCCGAGCGATCCCTGTGCCTGACGGATCGCGGTCCGCAGCGCGCTTGCGGACGCAGGCAGCTCGACCTCAGCCATCCTCGGTCTCCCGGCGAACGCGTCCCGCCGTATCGATCGTCAGCCGATCCCCCGGCTGGAGTTCGGTCACGATCGGTCCCGCCGAAAAGAGCGCGGCGATCCCCCGCTCCCGCGCGATCAACGCCGCATGGCATAGTTGGGAACCTCCGGACGCGAGCACGAACGTGCCCTCCGGAACACTTCGAAGTGCCTCCGGCGTCGGGTTGGCGAGCAGCCGAACGGGCACCGTCTCCGCGGCAGGCGTCTCCGCAGCGGGCGCGGTCCCCGAAGGGGCATCAACCACGCATCCGTGAACGAGCCGCGACTCACCGATCCAAACGCCGCGGCGCGCCGGGTCGATCGACGCGTCCGGCGGATGCCCAAGCACCGTCCACGCTTCGAGATCCCCGACACTGACCTGCGCGGGCGGATCCTCCAGGGGCGACGCTTCCTCTGGTGGGAGCGGCCCATCGAGCCAGTCGTCCACCCCGAGATCAAAGACCCGGTCGCCCGCATGGAGCTGCGAACCAAGCGCCAGCAGCGCGCCTCGCAAACGATGGGCCCGGCGCGCGAGCTCGACGCGCGCCCTACCGCGCATCGTCTCGGGCGCGCTCTCTGCGGTCGCTTTGGGCAGCGCAACGCTCGGGCGAGCCTCCGCTCTGCCCTCCCCGAGGCGAGGTTGCTCAAGGGCCAGATCCGGCAGCGCGCGATCGGGAAAGCGGCGCGCGATCTCGTCGTCGCTCTGCCCCTCGGCCAGCGCCTCCATCAGCGGATCGCCACCGGTACTGCTCCTAACCCCAAGCGCTTCGAGCATTCCCGCGGCGACTGCGACCGGCGCGGCTTCCAGCACCGCCCGCCGCGCCTCCATCGCTTGCGCGGCAGCCTCGGCTCGATCAGCCGCCTCGACCGGCGGCGAAAACTCGGCGCGTTCAAGTTCGGTGATCGCTTCGCCCACCCGCTGCGCGAGAGACGAGCGGCGAAAACGAAGCACGCGTCGCACGAGCCGGTAGCGAGGCTCCGAAAGAAACGCGCGCAGCGGCCGCTTCGCGACGCGGTTCTCGTAGACCGCGCCGCCCAGCCGAATCACCGCCGGATCGGGCGGCGGCGCGAAGGGGAGAAAACCAAGAAGTGTTTTCACCTCGCGGCGAACACCCTCGCCGCCGAGGAGATCGCGCAGGAGTTCCTCGCTCGCACGCGTCGCCCCCGGGGGGAAGTCGCCAACGCTCGCTCGGTCGAGAATCGTGAGACTCGCGCGCGCGCGCCGCCACCGAAGTCGCTCGGCGAACGACTGCAGGATGCGATCGGCCTCGCGCGCGGTCTCCGCAGGCGCCGGGCGCACCTGAAGCACGATCACCCCCGCGCGATCGAGGCTCCACTCCACATCGAGAGCCCCGTCGACCAGCAGTCCGAGGCGCTGTAGCACGGCGTTGAACGACGACGCCCGGAGCGAAGTGCCGCGGAGCCCGCCGAGTACAAACGCCCCCGAAATCTGTCCGAGCGCGTCGCGAAAGGTCGCGCCTTCGCCCGCCGTAATCGCAAAGTTGTCGGTTTTTGCGGCTTCGACAACCACGCTTCCGCGCGCGCTCCGTCCGACCGCAACGCCTGCCAAACGGCCGACGAGCCAGGGCTGGATTAGGACGCCCACCGGCGCTTCCGGATCGCATCCGTGTTCGAGGTAGGAGTGAACAACGCTTTCCACCGCGGAAGCGAGCCCGTCGGGGGTCACACGAACCGAGGAGTGATAGCGCCCCGCCTGAAGCGCACCGGGAGCGTCCTCGTCTGGCGCGGTACTCCGAACGGCGAGCGCGCGACGCCCGAAGCGCCCTTGAATCATCTCGGCGATCGCGTCGTAGCGCGCCTGCGCGGGCACCACGCGAAGCACAAAACTCTCCGGAACACGCAGCCCGTGACGCGCGACCTCGGCGAGGCTCCGCGCTTTGTTCCCGGCGAAGGCAGCACCGCGAACCGAACCGAGGGGAACGAGACACGTCCCGTCGCGGCGAAGCAGGTAGCGCCCGAGCCACGTCGGCGCGGCGGTCCCGAGCGCACTCCCGACCAGAGCCGCGCACGCGAGAACGGCCGAGGCAACCCGCAGACCCTGCTCGCCCTGCGACTGCATCTCGAATCCCAGCAGCGCGATGCTCGCGAGCACCGCTACTCCGCGCAGAAGACGGGAGCGACGCTGCACGCGAAGCTCCCCGAGTCCGACCGCGGCAACCACCGTCGCAGGAAGCAGCGCGAGGATCAGCCCCTGGCCCAAACGGAGTGCGTCCACGAAATAGAGCGACGCCAGCTCGCCCGGAAAACCCACCCAGAGCGGCAGCAAGAGTCCCGCCGCCACGAGGGCCGCCGGAAGCGCCGCATCGAAACCTCCTCGGGTCGCGAAACGCCGGCGCATCCGGTCCCAGGCGAGCGTGAGGAAAAACGCGAGACCGGCAAAAAGGAGCGCCGCAACCGCCAAGGGAATCGGAAGCACCGACCGCGGTGCGAGAAGCGCGTCGCCCACCCGCTGGCTACGAACATAACCGCGCGCCTCTTGGCCTCGCTCCTTGAGCTCCCACGCGAGCGCCTCCGCCGCCAAACAGCTCGGCGGATCGTCGCAGACCGGAACGATCTCATCGCTCACATCGATCGCCGCAAGGCGCGCGTTCCACGCAGGAACGCATTGCGTGCCCTCCGCGCACTCTCTTCCACGGAGGTCGACGATCTGCTTCGGCTGCAGGTCCGCGAGCAAACGCCCGTCGAGGCGTCGCCACCGCGAATCGCGCCCGGTGACCGAACCGTAACTTCCCATGTAGTGGATCGGCCCGAGCTGCACCTGCACGGGATCCCCGCGCGCGTCGACGACGTTGCCGCTCGCGCGTCCCCACCCAAACGCGCCCCCACTCTCTTTGTAGCGTCCTTGGAGTCCACCCTCGAGCGCGCGGGCATCGAGCTCGGCCGGCCAGTCGTCGGCGACGTTGCCCGGGTCGAGACCTTCGTCCGCGGTGAGCGCAAGGGGAACATTGGCGAGAGCGCGCTGCGTCTCGCTTCGAAAGAGCTCCTCGCGGGTGAGGTTGCAGCTGCCGCGAAGGTGATAGGCCGCAAAGGCCGCGGCCGGCCGGAGATCGACCACGTGTGTTTCCGCCGGCAGCCCGAGAACGCCCGCGTCGCCGATCGGACCGCAGTCTGCAAGGCGCTCCCCGAAGGATCGGGCGCGTACCGAAATCACATCCGGCGCGGGAAGGGTTGAAAGCGACGCCGCCGCCAGGGTCGCCACGAGCAGGACCAAGGCCGCGACCCGGGCTGCCGCGACCGGAACCCGGCGATAGGCCGCAAGGCGCAGCGTGGCGAACGTCGCAGGAACGGTGAGGACCAGCACGAGTAGGAGCTGCACCGCAAACTCCACCCCGAGAACGACCACGAAGGGGTTCGGCAGCGCGTGCGCCACCGAGGGGACCGCGATCGTGCCGACCACCGCACCGACGATCAGCGCCGAAAACCGGGACCGCAGGCCAATCACGCGCGGATAGTAGCGAAGATCCCAAGGGGACGAAGGAACCCGATGGGGATCCCGTATCATCCCAAGACTTGAGGGGATTGGCGTGTCTACGCCGAGAACTTTCCCGTCCTTGAGGCGTCCATGGATGGGAAGTCAGTAGGGGAACCATGGGATCAAGCAGGTTTTGGGCCGTTTTCCTTCTCGTCGCAGCGTGCGGAGGAGAAGACGGTGAACTCACGAGCGCAGGAACCGTCGCCACGCTGACCCCGGTTCGCGGGAGCGGCGTCTTCGATCGAATCGCGGTGGAGGAATCGATCAGCGTCGAGTCCCTTTCCCGACTCCACCTCGACACCGGACCGCGACTGCTGCTCGAGAGCGCAACCGTGAAGCTCGACCCCGAAGGCGTCGTCGTCGTCTCCGGGGATGCGCCACGGGCCTTCGTGCAGGTGCTACCCGGTGACACGATCGTTCTTCAGCGAGGCGAGGATCGCTTCACCGCCCAAGACGCGTCGTTCTCGCTGGAAGGCGACGCGGTCTATGTGGTCAGCGGCGAGGTTGCCGTTTCGCGCGGTGAGGAAGACCGCATCATCGTCGCCGGCGATCAGCTGGTCGCAGGCGCAGTGTCGTCCGCGCAGCTTTGGGAAGACTGGACCGGCGGACTCGCGCGTTCCGGCCCGGGACTTCAGGGTGACGTCGCCATCGGTGCCCTCACCGGACGCGTCCCCAACGCGATCGGTCGCGCGCGCTGGCCCCTCGTGATTCAGCGATTGAACGTCAGCGTGCGAGTGGTGAACAACCTCGCGATCACGGAAGTCGAGCAGGTCTTTTTTAACCCGGCGAGCGAGGTCGTCGAAGGGCTCTACCAAATTGCGGTGCCGGATGGAGCGGTGCTGCAGCGCTTCAGCGTCGACCGAAACGGCCGACTCGTCGATGGATACGTGCGCGAAAAGCGCCAGGCCCAGGCGGCCTATGAAGCCCAGGTCTACCAGGGCTCCACCCTCGACCCGGCGCTTCTGGAATGGGTCTCGCCCGGCAACTATCAGGCACGGATCTACCCGATCCCGCCCGGTGCAACGCGGCGCATCGTCGTTCGCTACGGCGAGTGGCTTCAGCACCCGCGCGTGTACCGCTTTCCGATGGCCTCCGAAGGCGGACCGCGAATTCAAGAGCTCTCCTTCGAAGCGGACCTTTCCGAATCCGGCGCGACCGGTGTCGTCGCCGGCTTTGACGCGGAGGTCGATGGCCTCGAGGTGCGTGCACGCCGAAGCGACTTTCAACCGCGCGCAGATCTCTATCTCGAACTTGTCGACGCGGAGGACGCGCCGGTCGTCGCATGGCGCGCCGCGCATCAGACTCCCGAACGTGACCCGCGCGCCGGCGCAGTACCCGACGAAGACGAGGTGGACTACCTCTACATCCCCCTCGTTCTTCCGGATGACGTCTTCGAGGGCGATGTCGCGGAGTCCACTCACACGACCGACGTCGTGATCGTCGCGGACGTCTCGGCGGGGACCGACGCATCGCACCTCGAACTCGGCCGAAGTGTCGTCGAGTCGTTGACCGCGCACCTCGGTCTCAGCGACCGCGTCGCCATCGTCGCGAGCGACGTCGGACTTCGACCCCTCGGGGAAGCGGAAGCGACCCTGGGCCCTGCCGATCCTGCCCGGGTCGAGTCCCTGCTCAACGCGCTCGCGCGCGAACCCGCCGGCGGCGCCTCGGATCTTGGCAGTGCCCTTGCCGAAGCGGCCTCGCTCCTCGACCCCACGCGACACGGCATCGTGATCTACGTCGGCGACGGCGCCCCCACCGTGGGCGAACTTCAGGCCGACGCGCTTCTCGAACGAGTGCAGCGTCTGCCGCATCCCCTTCGCGCCTATGCGGTCGGCGTCGGAGCGCAGTCGAACCTCGAGCTCCTCGCGGCACTCACGCGCGGAAGCGGACGAGCCCTCCGCGTCGAAACACGTAGCGCCGCCGCCGATGCAGCGCTCGAAATCCTCGCCCACGCGCGTCATCCCTCCGCGCATCGGGTCACCGTTTCCATCGACGGAGCGGAGCAGGTCTTTCCGCGGAGCGCGGCCGACGTGGTCCAAGGTGCACCCCTCGCCGTCGTCGGGCGCATCGAAGGAAGCACGCCCGCGACGATCACCGTGCGCGGCGAGGTGGGCGGCACCGAGTTCGAGCGGGAGATTTCGATTCAGGAGCAGCGCATCGAGGACGACGGGGACCTTCGCCTCCGCTGGGCCGCCGAACGCTTGCACCAGCTCCTTCTCGGGGGTGCGCAGCGGGAAGAGATCGCAGACCTCGGCGTTCGCTACGGAATCATCACGCCCTTTACGAGCTTCTACGTGCCCTCCGCCGCGGAGATGGCCTCCCTCGGTGAGCGCGGACGTCACCTCCTCCGTCACGCCGATGGATTCACGGAACGTCCACGCTATGCGCTGCTTCCGAGCCTCGTGGCGCTGAGCATGCCGGGCTGTCGCGACGCTGAACCCGCGGTCGGGTCTCAACCCGAGCTTCAGATCCCGCACTCCACTTCGCGGGCCGAGCCGAGCGATTCGCCCGTGCCGGTGGAGGTCGCCACGGAGGAGGAGGCTCCCCCGGCCGAGCCTGAGCCCACTGCGGAGCCGAGCGTTGCGCGGCCGGGAAGCCAAAACGAGCTTGGTGGATTCGACAACCGCGCAACGTCGATGCGCAGTGGAAATCGCTACGCGATCACGGGCGCGGAAGACTCCAACGCCGTTCCGGAAGAGCCGGCCGCGGACGTTCCGGAAACCGCGACGGCGCGACCCATTCAAGCCAACCCCTACGGGGGCACCGCCCGCGAAACCGCCCGCAACTCGGGGGTCGTCGCTGCGCTTCGAGAACAACAGGGCCAGCAAACACCGGCTCGCACCCGGCGACGGGGAGAGCTCGCCGATCTTCTCGCGGCGGACGACGACACGGAAGAAGAGCGCAACCTCGAAGGAGCCGGCCGCGGCGGCGGAGGCAGCGGAGCGGGCACGCTCGGTCTCGGCGCACTCGGCGAGGATCTCGATCTCGACCTCAACATCCGTACGGGAAATCGCCAGGTGCATGTGCGCGTTCGAGAGCGCGCTCGGGCCCACCGCGTCCGGCGCTGCAGCGACGCCGCGGATCTTCTCCTCGACGGGCGCCGCGAGATTTGGCGCGAACGCCTCGGCGCCGCGAACGGCGTCAACGGATGGCTCGAAGTTCTCCGAAACGCCGAACGCGCCTGCGAGATTCGAACGTGGCGTGACCGCCGGGCCATGCTCGATCTGATCCTTCAAAAGGCGGGGTCGATCGCGACGATGATTCGCGTGCACCGCTTTCTCACGAGCGGCGGCGCGCGGCGCTACGTTCGCCGGGCCATCCTGCGACGCGTTCGCACACCGGACGATCTTCGCCTCGCGCGAAACGCGTTTGGAAGCCAGCGAAACGCGGAGCTCATCGCGCAGGTTCTCGAGCGCGCCGGCGACGCCGCAGCGCGGATTCGTGCGCTTACCGCCCTCCGGCGCCAGTTTCCGCGCGACCTCGATCTGGCCCTGCAGCTCCTCGAAGAACTCGAGCGGCAGGAAAAGCTGGATCGCGCCCGGCGTCTGGCGCGGGCTCTTCGCGCGGACCCGCTTTCGGACGCGGGAATTCGAACCGCGATCGGCGAGATGCACCTTCGCCTCGGCGACGAAACCCGCGCGCGGCGCGTGTTCAGTGAGATCGTCGAGTTCGCGCCGCAGGACGCCCTCGCGCGTCGTCGGCTCGGCGATCTCTATCGCGCGCACGGCTGGTTCGAGGACGCCTATCGTCAGTACCAAACGCTGCAGACGATCACGCCCGACGACCCGACGGTCGCACTTCTTCTCGCGCAAGCAGCCGCAGGCGCAGGGCGCGTCGACGAAGCGCTTCGCCTCGAACAAGGCCTCGCGGAGAGCACCGGCGGTGAAGCCGGACTCGGACGCGTCGCGCTCCTCTGGTCCTCCGTTCGCTTTGCGGAACTTCGCAAACGCGCGCGCGACGAAGGCGACAGCGAACAGCTCGCAGCGCTGGCCGCCCGCATGCGACGAAGCGGCGTGCTTCGACAGGCGGGCGACTTCCGCGCGACGCTGGTCTGGGCGCACCCCGACGCGAAGATCGCCCTTTGGGCGTCGCATCCACGGCTGAACCTGAGTCGGCCGCGCGATCTCGCGCCGGAGTTTGGGCTCGAAGCCTTCGATGTCGAAGATCAGGAGGAAGGCACGTATCGCTTGCAGGTGCGCCGCCCCGAAGGACGCCATCTCGCACGCGTTTCCGCAAAGCTCGTCGTGGTCTGGAACGAAGGCCAGGACGACGAAACGATCGTCGTTCAACCGATCACCTTGGAGGGCAGCGAGCTTCGAACGACCTTTGAAGTGACCGGCCGCGATCTCCGGGAGGTGGCCCAATGAGGCGCGCGACCTTCGCCCTCGTCTTCGCGATCGCGTGCGGTTCCTCCGCGCCGCCTCCCGCGCCGACCGTCGCCACCGCGGAACCGGTTCGCGGTGGCTTTGCCCTCGAACGTGAGGACTTCACCTGGAACGTCACCAGCGACACGCGCGCGGAAGAAGGCTCCGTCGCCCAAACCGCCGAGGATGGGCGGGGCGCCCTTCGCCTCGACAGCGGCGCGTGGGTCCTCCTCGACCGAAACACCTCGCTCACGCTGCGCCTCGATCAGATCGAGCTTCAGCAAGGCCGAGTCTGGATCGATGCGAAGGACACCAGCGTCGAGGTGGTCACCCGCAAGGGCACCCTTCGCGCAACCGACGCCACCTTTGCGATCGATGGGCGCGAGGACGTCGAGGTCTACTGCGGGTCCGGCGAGCTTTCCTACGTCGCGGGCGACAACGACGGCCGAGTAGCCCAGGGTGAGACGCTCACCTTCGCCGACGAACCCAACGTCAATCCCGCCGAGCTGTGGGACGACTGGACCGGCGGACTCGCGGATCCGAGCCCGGACGCGGTCGCAACCGCGGGCTACATCGGCATCCTCGCCGGCCGCACCCTCCAGGAGTACGGCAAGGCCCGCCGGCCGCTTGCGCTTCGCGCCCACGAAGTCGACGCGGCGGTACAGGGAGAGTTCGCGGCGACGGAGGTGGTGCAAACCTTCTTCAACGCCGAAAGCCAAGCGCTCGAAGCGGAGTACCGCTTTCATCTCCCGGAAAACGCCATCGTCCAGAGCTTTGCGATCGACCTTGGCGGCGGCTTCGTCGATGCGGAGGTGCAGCCGCTCATGAACGAACGCGGCTACGGTCTTTCGTGGGCCAACGCGAGCGTCGCCACCAGCCGCCTTTCCTACGACGGCCCGGGACGTCTTCGGGCGCGCGTCCACCCTGTCGAACCCGGCGCGACCGTGCGCATCAAAGTCCGCTACACCGAGTGGCTCGCCCGCCGCGGCGACACGCGTCGCTACGTCTATCCCATGACCACCGAGCAGCAGCCGCCGCTGGTGGGCGAGCTCCGCATTCGGGTGAACACCGCGGAAGCCAACGCGGGGGCGTATCGCGCGGGAATGGGCGCCCGCGTCGAAGACAGCGCGGTGATCGTTCGGCGGAGCGACTGGCGACCGACCTCGGATTTCCACCTCGATTTGATCGACCGCGAGGACGCCGAAAACGCCGAGGGGGCAAAAGCCTACGTCGTGGACGCACCTCCCGGCGCGACGGACGATCAACGCTTCGTGCTCTTCGATCTCCCGACCGCGTCGGCAGACGAAGAGACGCCTCCGAGCGCTGTCGACCTCGTGGTGCTCGTCGACGTTTCGGCGTCCGCGGAAGACGAAGACCTCGAGCTCGCGCGCGCGGTGGTGGAGAGCATTCTGCAGCAGCTCACTCCGGAAGACCGCGTCCGCCTCCGCGTTGGAGACGTCAACCTGCGCGTCGGAACCGCCCCGGAGGAACACGAGGCGATCCTGGCCGCGCTCTCCGAGGTCGAGGCCGGCGGCGCAACGGACCTCGCCACCATGCTTCGCGACGCGGCAACGCTGGCCGCCGAAACGCCGCAGGGCGCGGTGCTCTACGTCGGGGACGCGCTTCCGACCACCGGCGCGATGGACGCCACGGAAATTCGGCGAACGCTTGCGACCCTCGACACGCAGCCACGCTTCTTCGGCGTTGCCGTCGGTCATCGCGCCAACCGCGATCTGCTGCGCGCCCTCTTTGGAGACTCCACGCGAAAGGTCACCGAACGAACGGGCGCCGCCCGCGTGGTGATGCGCATGTTGGCGGATGCAGCGCGCCCGATGCTTCGCAACGTTCAGGTCGACCTCGGCTCGGGCATCGAGCGGATGTACCCGCGTCCGCCGCTTGTAAGCGCGGTGGGAGAGCGTCTGCGGATCGTGGGTCGCGTGCTCGGGGATCTTCCGACCGAGGTCCAGCTTCGCGGAACGCTCCAAGGCGAAACGATCGAGCGAACGCTTCCCATCGCGCGCGAGAGCATCGTCGATGAAGGAGACATTCGACGGCGCTGGGCAACCGCGCGCCTCGCAGAGCTCATCGACGAGGACGCCGGGCGCGAAGCCCTCGTGGAACTCGGCACCCGCTACGAGGTGCTAACGCCGTGGACTTCGCTGGTCGCCATCGGCGGCAAGGTTGAAGCGGACTGGCTTGGCGCACCCTCGGGCTATCCGCTCGTGACGGGTTTCGACGAGGACCCGCGAAGCATCAACTGGGCCCTCGGCGGCGGAACCGCGCGAATCGCAATCGAAGACAACCGCGGATGGCGACGGCGACGGCAGGCTCCCGCGGAGGCGGAGGTGGTCAGTATTGAAGAGACCTGGGCCTCTCGCGTCACAGCGGGCGACGACAACGCAACCGGCGACGGCGGCCTCCCACGCGCGGCGGTACTGCGTGCCCTTCGAACGAGCGAACGAGGACCGCGCGCCTGCTACGAACGAAAGCTCCTCGTGCGACCGGACCTCGCAGGCAACGTTCTGGTGGACGTCGAGGTCGACGGAAGTGGAGGCGTGAGGAACGCGTCCATCGCGAGCTCGTCCCTTCGCGAAGGCGACGTCGAAGGGTGCATTCTCGCCGAAGTTCGCGGCGTACGCTTCCCCTCAACGGGAGGCACCACCGTTCGTGTTCAGCATCTCTTTCGCTTTGCATCATCGGGTCGCGGGTTTGGAATCCAGCGCCGGTGCAGCGACGCATCACGGCAATCCCTCGAGGTCCGCGAGCGCCTTTGGCGGGAACGTCTCGCTGCAAACGCCGGCCCCGGTGGTGCCCTCTCCGTGTGGCGGGAGGCGCTTCGACAGTGCGAGCTCAACGGCTGGACCGCGAGACGCGCGCTCCTTCGGCGTATGCTTCGGCACGTCGGGTCGACGCAGGGACGCCTTCGCATGTACGACGCGCTTTCGGGGGATGCGGCCGCCCGCGGCTATCTTCGGCGCGCGATCCTGCGAAGTCTGCGAACGCCCCAGGAGGTCGTGCTCGCGCGCAGGCATCTCGGCCTGGGTGCTGGCGTCGAGTGGAAAGTGTTTTCGCGCCTGTGGAAACGCGCCGGCAATCCGGAAGCGCGACTGCGGCTTGTGCGTCAGTGGATGGAGGTCGCGCCCGAGGACATCGATCTTCGACTTCGTTTGATGACGCTTCTGGAGGAGCTCGGGCGCGCACCGGAAGCGGCGCGCGTCGCTCGCGAGCTTCGGCGCGACCCGCTTGCGGACGCGCGGGTGCGAGCGGCCATTGCCGAGTACTGGAAACGGCAGGGCGACGATGCGCAGGCGTTTCGCACGCTCAGCGAGATCGTCGAGTTTGCACCGCGCGACCCGTGGGCGCGGCGTCGCCTCGGCGATCTCTACCGCGCCCATGATCTACACGAGCACGCGTACCGCGAGTATCGAACGCTCGCGCGCCTTCGCCCCGCGAACGAGGATGTTCTTCTCCTGCTCGCGCGAGCGGCGGCGGGTGCGGGGCGGATCGACGAAGCCCTCCGTTTGGAGCAGCGCCTGAGTGAATCGCAAGCCCCGGGCGAGATTCAGGGCGCCGGCGCGGTGGCGCGACTGTGGACGACGGCGCGGCTTGCGGCGATGAAGGCCGACGCGAGCCCCGACGAGCTTCGACGGATTCGCCGCCGGGAACGCAGCACGGGGGTTCTTCGCAATCCGCCCGCGGTGCTTGTTCTGCTGACCTGGGCGCATCCCGAAGACCAACCGGAACTTCATTTGAACCTGCCGAGCACCCCGGAGGGAACCGCGTGGGAGCGCGCCGCAGTTTCTTCGTCTGCGTTCGGACTCGAAGCGCATCGAGTGCAAGATCGTGAGGAAGGTCCGATCCGCGTGGAAGTACGGCGGGCCAACCCCGAGGGTCTGCGTGACTGGAGCGCAACGCTCACGGTGATCGAGGGTCTCGGCACGGGGGGTGAGCAAATCCATCGGCGAACTCTCACACTCTCCAGAACGGCACCGAATGCCACTTTTCGCCTCGAGGGAGGAACCTTCAGCCCCTGAAGTTGAACTTGCGTTTCAAGGCCGCTGCCAGCGAGAATCGAGCTGGCTATGGAGCTCCAGCCCGGTCAGCGGCTTGGGGGGTACGAGATTGTCAGCCACGTGAAATCCGGTGGCATGGCGAGCCTGTACCTCGCACGGCGACGCGGAGCGGCTGGGTTCTCGCGACCGGTCGCCATCAAGGTTGTCCACCCGGAGCTCGCCCGCGATCCAAAGTTCATTCGGATGTTCCTCGACGAGGCGCGCCTCGCGGTGATGATTCAGCATCCGAATGTCGTTCAGGTAGAGGAGCTAATCGAGGCCGAGGGCACCTACCTCATGGCGATGGAGTACGTGCACGGCACTTCGCTCTTTGAGGTGCTGCGGCGCGTCGCCAAACAAGGGCGCCGCCTTTCGCCAGAGCTCGCGGTGTGGATTGCGGTGCAGGTTGCCGACGGCCTTCATGCCGCCCACGAGCTGCGCGGGCCGGACGGCGATCTTCTCGACGTCGTTCACCGCGATATCAGTCCGCAGAACATCCTGCTGAGTTTTTCGGGTCACGTGAAGGTGATCGACTTCGGCATCGCCAAGTCACGGCAGCGCATGGACCTCACGCGCACGGGCGTCATTCGCGGAAAGCTCGGCTACATGTCGCCGGAGCAGGCGAGCGCAAACCAGGTCGACCGCCGCACGGACGTTTACGCCCTCGGCATCGTCCTCTGGGAAATGCTCACGTCGCGTCGTCTCTTCAAGGGAAAGACCGAAGTCGAGCTCCTCGACAAAGTGCGGCAGCCGCGGATCGCGCGACCGAGTCTCTACGGTGAAGTTCCCTCGTCGCTCGAAAACGCGGTGATGGATGCGCTCACGCCGCCGGTCGACATGCGAACGAAGTCCGCGCACGACTTGCGCGTAGCGCTCCTTCGCGCGGTTCCGGATGCTGCCGCGATTCACTCCTCGATGCTCGCCGGATTGCTGGGCACGGTGATGGCGGACTCGATCCAGGAGGGTCCGGTGAGCTGGTCGGAGGCTGGGCTCACCGGCGAACCCGTTCGTCCCTCGACGAGCTTTCTGCAGGCGCACACGATGCATGCCTCGGCGCCCGACTTCACCGCGAGTTCGGACCTGCTGGACGACGACGACGACGAGCCCGAGCCGCCCACCTTTGCGTTTGCGCCCGAGCTTGGCGGCGCGACAATTCCAGGGCACCGCCCAAGTGCAGTTCCGCCGCCGGTCCCGCCGCCGGGAAGTCTGACGCGGCGCCCCGTTCCACCTGCGCCTCGTGCCTCGGCGGTAGCGGCCGTTCAACACCAGCAGCCTCCGGAGTTTGAGGAGGCGGGGCCGTCGCGACAGCTCGTCGCGCGTCCGCAGCGCCCTCCCGCGATGCAGTCGTCGGGCCAGTTCACATTGCCCCCAGGAGCGGCTGGGGCGGCGCCGCGCGGGGATGTTGGCCTCGCGACCGCGTCCTACGATCCGGAAGACCCACGGATTCAACGCGCGCGTTTGCCGGAAAATCCGCCGAAACCGAACCGCATCGGAAACTTCTTCGTCACGCTCCTCTCGCTTTCTGTGCTGGTCGGGGCACTCGGGATCGCCGGCGCGCTGGTGTTTCGGGCGGGCGTCCTCGATGAGTTTCTTGGCGAGGGAACGGACCAGCCCGCCACGGGCGCGGCGGTCGATGCCGATGTGGCGGTCGTCGATGCGGGGGTACCGGTCGACGAGCCCGCCCCGTGACCCGCGGCGGAGAAACCACGACTACCGGAGCGCGTAGCGCCGCGGAAGCCTCGCTTCTCTTCGCCGTTGCAATGAGTGCTTGTGGGGCGAGCTCGTCGTCGACCCCGGTGAGTGTGCCCGCCGAGGTGCGCGCGATCGGCGAGACCGAAGAAACCCGTGAGGCGGAGGAGGTCGTGCGGGCGGCGCTTGCGGACAACGCGGCTGCACTCTTGGACTGGGTCGATCCAAGTCGCGGGTTGGACCTCGATTTCGCGTACGTGTTCGACCACGTCTATGCGGTCTGCGACCCGGAAGCGCTGAACCGCGCACGCGAGTGGCTCGCCGAGGACAACATCACTCTCCAAGCGCCGGAGGCGGTCACCTGCAGCGAGGATGGCACGCGCTGCGTGGACTGCGCCTGGCCTTGCGATCGCGCGAACCTCTACGAGTTGCACCGCACGCCCGAAGGGCTCCGCCTGCACGGAATCGTCGGAGATGTGCGAACCGCCGAGGAGCGACTCCTCTACGAAACGCTCCCCGACCATCTCGACGCGTTTCCGGAGAACCTGGGAACGTTTTCGGAAGTCGGAACGAAGTGCGCGCTGGCCGCGATGTTGGAGCGCGCGGACACCCTCACCCTTGAGGACGCGAACGGAAGCGCAGAACTTGAGGGCGAGGCTGCAGCAACTGAGGCGCGTTCGGCCGCCGCTGCGCTACGTCGTCCTTCGGCGTATTGCGCGGCAACGTACTGCTGGGCGCCCGGCGACGGAGAGAGCATCGGGGTCTACTACAGCGAGCCCCTTCGCATCGAGGCGGTCGTCCGAGGCGAGTCCCCCTGCGACGCCTGCCCTCCAGAGCGCCCCTAACCGCCCACCCGCAAGGCTCCCCACTGCACTCTGCCTCGCCAATCAAGGCCAACCTAATTTATTGACTCGATGCTGGGCCCACATCTGATCAGCCCGCAGCGATCGGAGGTTCGGAAACGGCGCCCTACCTACCCGAAGCTGATCACGATCAGTATTTCGCCGATGTCAATAAAATCAGGTGGGCTATTTTTGGCTCGACCCGCTGCTTTCGGATCGGCCGCTCACCGGAGCTGATCGCGATCAGCCTTTCGCCGATGTCAATAAAATCAGGTGGGCTACTATTGACTGACTTGGATCTTTCGCCGATGTCAATAAAATCAGGTGGGCTACTATTGACTGACTTGGATCCGATACGGGCTACTATTGACTTGGATCCGACGCACGGAACGCTGCGCTGCGTCTCAAACGAGCGTCTCGAACACTAGCGGGTGAGGAGGATGAGGTGCTCGCGGCGCTTTTTGCCGCCGGTGAAGTCTGGGCGTAGTTGACTGGCCGCCGCCCGAGCTTCGAGTCGCGCCCGAGGGGCAAGCCGGCGAAGCTGACCGATGGCGTCGACCCGGCGACTTCCGATTTGGCCGTCGCCCACAAGCAAGACGATGCGCCCATCCTTCGCGAGCACCGCCTCCATCGCGCGCAGCATCTGAACCACCTGCCGGTCCCAGCGCGCTTCGTCCCGCTCATCCTGAAAGTGCCGCCGTGCGCCGATCTCCCCGCGCTCGAGCTTGCGCGCATCCAAATCCAACCACGCGTAGCGCCGCGCATGGTGATCGACGTAGTCGTAGGTCCCGCCGTAAGGCGGCGACGCCAAAATCAAAGACGCCTTCGCTCCCTTCGGCACAAAACGCTTGAGCTCGAGCGCATCCCCTTCGCGAATGGTGGGCCGAGGCGAACTCCGCCCGGTCGCTTCCGCCAGCGCCTCCCAGCGATCCGCGAGCTCGAGGCCTTTCCGGACGAAGAACTCCGTCGAGAGCCCCTTTCGAATGCGCTTCGTCTCCTCCCGCATCGCGGTATCGGAACGCTGCTTCGAAACCTTCACCAGAATCGAGCTAAACACCATCCCGAGCATGCGCCGGTTGGGGCGATCGGAAACGTCGAGAATCTCTTCCCGAAGCCCAGCGAGCTCCTTGAGCACGTGCGGTCCCCACCACCTCAACTCGGACTTCGGAATGGGCGCCCGCGCATCGACACGGCTCCGGACGCGCTCCTCAGAACGCTCTCCGATGCTCCGCACCAGCGCCCGAAAACTCGCACGGTACGCGTCGCTTCGGACATCCGTCTTCGCTTCGGCGATCCACACCGCGAGCGGACTAAGATCGACCCCAAGCGCGCGATGCCCTGCCACCCGCGCCTCGACGAGCACGGTTCCCGAACCACAAAAGGGATCGACGACCAGCCCGTCCTCATGCCCACTCAGGATCTCATTGGCAATCGACGGATGCATTCGCGCCGGGTACGAGTGAAATCCGTGCGTGAGGGTGTCTCGCTCCTCCGAGCTCCGCGCAAGCGCCTTCGCGAGCTCCTTCGAAAGCGTCTCATCCCCCGCCGTACGAACGGAGCCGCCCTGGGAACTCAGGGGCTTTCGCACCGCGGATCCAATCGCTGTTCGAGTCCAAAATCGTGTCGCACTCGCACGTACGCCTCCGTGCGACGCCCCTCTTCATCGCGCGCCACGAAGGGATCCAGGCATCGAAACGACCCCGAGCGCGCGAGTGTCCACACGCTGAAAAGCGCGCTCCGTCCGGCCCGGGGAACGGCGTCTCGCTGCTGAATCGGAACGAGCCCCGCGGCCTTCGCGCCGGCGTGGACTCGCTCGGGCGTCCGCGCATCGCAGCACACCACCAGCCGACCTTCCGGCGCGAGCAGACGCCCCGCAGCCGCAAGGTAGTCCTCCACCCCGCCACGCATTTCGATGCGCGCAAACCGTCGCTGCGGATCGGGGGAAGGCGTGCTGGTGCCCGGCGGCATGTAGGGCGGCGTTCCGGTGATCAGGTCGAAAGGCCCGCCCAGCGTCGCTTGAACCGCCGCATCGCGGAGGTCTCCGTGCACCAGGCGCACGCGATTTCGCAGGCCGTTGCGCTCGATGTTGCGGTCGGCGAGCTCGATGCTCTGCCGCTGCGCTTCCACGCCCACGGCGGAAAGACCTTCGTAGCGATACGCCACCATCAAAAGCACCGACGCAATTCCACAACCGAGGTCGAGGTGGGTACGGGGACGCGTTCCCTGCGTCGCCTCCCACGCGGTTAGCACATCGTCGAGGGAATAGCGGTGACCCTTCGCGCGCTGCCAGACGCGAAACGTTCCGGTGAGGGCGTCGTCCGTGAGGTCGGCTCGGTCGAGTCGCGAGCCCATCGCGGCGTCAGATTCCGTCGCAGTTAAGAATGCCGATCGTCGCCGGCATCGTCGCCATCATCGGAAACGTCACGTCGCGCTGAAGAAGCTCCGGGTTCGAGGGAGCGCGAAGGTTTCGACACTCGATCGTCGTCGAAAGACGCGGGTCGCCCGTCTCCGGCTCCTCGTCAAACTCGATGGCACCGATCTGACACGGCTGCGCCTCGCTCGGGGGGTTGGCGCCGCAGCGGCCCTCGGTGGTACCGCCGTACGCGTTGCCGTCGTCGAGCACGGTGACTCGGCAGGACTCGCCGCGCACGGTGCCGCCGTTGATTCCCGTCAGGAGCCCCGTCACCGAGAGCTGCGGCTGCGAGCCCCGCGCGACGGTGAAGTTGATGATGCGCGCATCCTCGCCCGACTCGGTCGCCGAGCAGCTGACGTTGATGCCTTCATCGCCGTCGAAGGCAAAGAGGTCCACGACATCGCCGTTGCGGGAACACATCGGAAGCCCAGGTGGGCAGCGCACCTGCCAACGCGCGTCAGCGAACAGCTTTCCGCCGCCATCACCGCAGGAAACGGCGAGCAGGCCCATGGACAGCAATAAGGCAAAGCGCTTCATGAATCACTCCCTAGCCCCGAGGTGTAGCAATGAGAGCCCAGAAGGGGCAAGAAGGGCGTTTCCGGGCGGCCGCCGCCGTATCTTGCGCGATTCGCTGCGGTTCAGAGCGCGTCCGCACGGTGTTCCACCGACTCGCGACCGTCCGCCTCACAAATACAGGCGACAAAGCGACTTCGCGCATCGCCCTCCACGCGATCCGAGTTTGGCCCGATGCGCCCGCTCGTAAATCCATCGGCAGCGCAGCGTTCTTCGCAACGCTTCGCCCGCGCCCGATCGGACTGAGCCACGCTCGCAAAGAGCAGACACGCGCCCACCGGCATCAACACGAGCGAAACCCAGAACAAACGTCGCGCGGTCCCGCCGTGGTCTCCGCGGTGAAGCTCCCCGAGGACTCGAAACTGCTGGGATTTGCGCCAACCGCCGTGGCCAAAAAGCTGCGCCGCAAAGAGCACTCCGCCAAGCGCAACGAACACTCCACCAACCACCATCAGAGGCGACATCACTGCTCCATGTTAACCAAGAGGCTGACTGATATCATCTCCCCATGTCCCTTCGAGCCCAGTACTTCGGGCCTCCCAACGACAGCCTGCGTTCACTTCCCGTCGTCTGGGTGGACGCAAACCCTGACGTCATCGTTTGGAACGCTGCAACGCCCCGTCCAGCCAGTCAGCATACGCTGGCCTGTCCCTATGTCGCGTATCTCGACGTGGGCGAAGACGACTACGGCGTCGTCCATCCCCAAGCGATGGATCTCGTCGAGGTCCAAGCCGACGCCTACGCAGGCGACCTCCGCGGCCTCGAGAGCGCGTTCGGCTGGCTCGTCCAACGCGCTCCGATGCCGGACCGAGGTGCGGTATTCCTCGGGACGCTCGGCACCGCGTTCAACCGGGTCGCCATCGGAACCGCCGTCGCCATCGCACCACGATGCGTGATCGGCCGGAGCACAAGCTGCGATCTTTCGGTGCGCCACGGAGCTCACTCCGACCAAAACGTCTGCGCGCCCAAACACGCGATCCTCGAACGCAGCGCGGAAGGCGTCACCCTCACCGACCTCGAGTCGACGAACGGGACCTTTCTCAACGGTCAACGGATCACCGGACCGGCGCGGGTTCCTCCGCGAAGCGAGATCGCCTTCGCCACCTTTCGCCTGCGCTTCGTCGGTTAGCGCTAGGAGCGCGCAGCTTCGAGGGCCCGCGCGAGATCGGCCCGAAGATCCTCGACGGATTCGAGACCGACGGAGATTCGAATCAGGCCGTCGGCAATGCCCAAGGCCGCGCGGTTTTCCGGCGGCACCGAACCGTGGGTCATGATCGCCGGATGCTCGATGAGGGACTCGACGCCCCCCAGGCTCTCCGCGAGCGTGAAGAGCTCCGTCGTCTCAAGGAAGCGACGTGCTGCGGCCAGACCGCCTTCCACCACAACCGAAATCATCCCGCCAAAGCCCTTCATCTGCCGGCGCGCGAGCTCGTGTTGCGGATGCGTGGTGAGCCCGGGGTAGATCACCTGCTCCACGCCTGGCTGCTCGCTCAACCAGTCCGCGAGCTCCGCCGCGCTCTGAACGTGACGCGCCATCCGCACCGCGAGCGTCTTCAGACCGCGAAGCACCAAAAAGCTGTCAAAGGGCGACAGGATCGCGCCCACCGCATTCTGCAAAAAACGCAATTGCTCTGCGAGGGCGTCGTCGCTCGTCACGATGACCCCACCGACGACGTCGCTATGCCCGTTGAGGTATTTCGTCATCGAGTGCACCACCACATCGGCGCCAAGCTCGAGGGGCCGCTGAAGGCAGGGAGTCGCAAAGGTGTTGTCGACCGCGATACGTATCGCGTCGTTCTTCCCGCGAACTCCTTCGACCACCGCCACGATGTCCACCACCTTGAGCATCGGGTTGGTCGGCGACTCGATCCACACGAGCTTCGTCTCGGGGCGAATCGCCTCCACCACCCGCGCCGGGTCGGTCATGTCCACCCAGGTTGTCTCGATGCCGAGGGGCGCGATCACCTTGTCGAGAATGCGAAAGGTGCCGCCGTAGACGTCGTCGCAGGCGATGATGTGATCGCCCGGACGCAGCGTCTGAAAGAGCGTCGTCATCGCCGCGCAGCCCGAACCAAAGGCGATTCCGTGCGAACCGCCTTCCAGCGCCGCCACGCACGCCTCAAGGGTTTGCCGCGTCGGATTGTTGGTGCGCGCGTACTCAAACCCCTGATGCACGCCCGGGGACTGCTGCGCAAAGGTGCTCGCCAGCACGATCGGCGGCATGACCGCGCCGGAGGTTGGGTCCGGGGATTGCCCCGCGTGAATGGCCAGCGTGTCGAGGTGAAGGTCGTCTCGCTTCATCGGCGCATCAGAGCACATCTTCGCCGGTTTTTTGACCACTCGATCCCGAAACGCGCAGCTTCGGGACATGCCGACGGAAGAACGAGCCGAACTTCGCGGCGCCACCCTGGAAGGGCGATACCAGGTGGAGCAGCGCATCGGCGTGGGGGGAACGGGCGTCGTCTTCGCGGGAACGCGCCTCGACGATGGCCATTCGGTGGTGATCAAAACCCTGAGACCAGTCTTCGCCCACAACGCGGATCTCGCCCGGCGGCTCCGGCGCGAGCGCGAAGTCTCACAGCGCGTGGGCCATCCGGCGATCGTTCCGATAATCGACGAGGGCCTGCTTCCCGACGGAAGCCCCTACTTGGTAATGGAGCGCGTCTACGGCGAACCCCTCAACCGGCTGCTTCGCCGCATGGGTCGCCTGGGTCCCCTCGAAACCCTCGCCATCGCGCGCCGCGTCTGCGACGTCCTTCATCGCGCCCACGCCCGCGGCTACGTGCACCGGGACGTCAAACCCGAACACATCATTCTCGATCGCACCCCGGAAGGCGATCTTCGCGTCTGGCTTCTCGATTTTGGAGTCTGCGCATCGGCCACCGCGCCGCCCGACGAGCGGGAACGTGAGCGCGGCCGCGTCTTTGGCACGCCGAGCTACGTCAGCCCCGAGCAAGCCTCAGGCAATCCGGACGTCGACGCGCGCGCCGACATCTTTGGCCTCGGCGTGGTGCTCTTTGAAGCCCTGACCGGCCGCGTTCCCTTTTCGAGCGACAACGTCACGAACCTCCTGCGCCGAATCATTCGCGAGGACGCTCCGCGAATCGGGCTCGTGGAGCCGAACCTCAGTCGCGAGCTCGACATGGTGGTCTCCCGCATGCTCGCCCGGGATCGCAACGAGCGCTTCAGCAGCACTCGGGCCGTCGCGCGGGCCCTTGCACCCCTCGTCCCGCGACAGCGCCGAATCGAGCGCCATCTCGCGGTTCATCTCCAGACCGGGACGTTTTCCAACTCGGTGGAGACGCTCGCCGAAGCGCCGCAGGAAGCGACCGTGCCCAAGCTCCAAGGCATGCGCGTTCTTGCCGCTGCGCTTGGATTCTGACTGCATTTTTCTCCCGAGCAGGACCTTCGCAACGCGCGCGTGCGGTGAAGGCTGACCCTGCCCGCGAGACCTGCTATTCCGAATCGATGGACGGACGCCCCGTGGTGCTGGTCGCCGAAGACGACGACGCGCTTCGCAAAATGATCGGACACCTTCTGAGCGATTTTGCGGACGTTCGCCTCGCCCCGGATGGCCTGACCGCGTGGGAGTGGATGAAGGCCCAGGACCGCGGCCCGGATCTCCTCGTCACCGACCTGATGATGCCGCGCATGGACGGGTTGACCCTGGTGCAGCACATCAAAGCGCACGCGACGCTGAGCCGAACCCCCGTGATCATGCTGACGGCCAAAGACCGACCGACCGACGTGGTTACCGGCATCAACGCTGGCGCCCGCCACTACCTGACGAAGCCCTTTCGCGGCGAAGAGCTGGTCGCGAAGATCAAGAAGGTCCTCCGCCTCGACTAGGCCCTAGCCCGCCATGGGGAAGAAACGAAAGAAACGACCGTCGCGAAAACGGCGGGCGGCCGAACCGTCCTCGGCCTCCAAGCGCGCGTCCTCCGAGAGCGCGTCTTCCGAGAGCGCGTCTTCCGACACGACGAGCGAGGACCCACGCGCGAACGGCGGGCTCTCGCGCGGCCGGCGTTATTTTCACCTCTTCCTCTGCGGCCTCGGCGGCTGGTTTCAATGCCTCGGCTTTGCGGGCTTCAGCTGGTGGCCCTTCGCCTTCCTCTGCTGGCTTCCGATGTTCTACGTCCTGGAAGTCGAAAAGGACGCGACGACCAAGCGCGTCCTTCGCCTCGGCCTCTTTCACGGCTTCGTGGGCTACACCGGCGGCTACTACTGGCTCGTCGAAATGCTGGAGAGCTTTTCCGGCTACGACGGCGCGCCCAACTGGTTTTTCGCAAGCGTCTTTTTCATCTACCAGGGCGGCCAGCAGATGCTCATCTACTGGCTCTACCGGCGCGCGAGGCAGCGCGGCTGGGGCGTCACAGCGTCCGCGATCCCAGCGCTCCTCGCCCTCGAGCTCTCCTACCCGGTGCTCTTTCCGGCCTTTCTTTCGACCGGCTTTCACGACGTCACTACCTTCATTCAGGTCGCCGATCTCGGCGGACCGATGCTCGTCAGCGCGATCGTCATGGCGGTCAACGGCGCCCTCTTCGAGGTCTTCTGGGCGCGCTACCAAGGACGTGCGATCCCGCGCCGCGCACCGATCGCCGCGCTCCTCGGCGTCGTCTTTGCGCTCCTCTACGGCACCTACCGCATTCACGAAGTTGACGGCCGCGCAGCGAACGCTCCCACCCTCACGGTCGGCGCGGTGCAGGTCAACATGGGCATCTTCGACAAACGCGGCGACCCGCGCGAAGGCCACCGGCGACACCTCGCCCAAAGCCAGCGCCTCGAGCGCGAACACCCGGACCTCGATCTCCTCGTGTGGCCGGAAAGCGCCTACACCTACTTCCTGCCGGGCGACGCGGAGAACGTGAAGCGCCAGGTGCTCGGGCCCATCGAAACGCGCACCCTCTTTGGGGGTCTCGCCCGGCGCCGCGATGGCGAGCAAACGCGGCACTACAACACCGCCTACCTCGCCGAGGCGAACGGCGACATCCTCGGCACCTACGACAAAACCTATCTCCTCATGTTTGGGGAGTACCTGCCCTTCGGGGAAACCTTTCCGGTGCTCTACGAGTACTCGCCGAACAGCGGTCATTTCACCCCCGGCGATCACGTTCGGCCGCTCGTCTTCGAGCATCCCGAGCACGGCGAGGTCCGCATCACGACGCTCGTTTGCTACGAGGATGTGCTGCCGCGCTTCACGCGCTCTGCCGTTCAGGAAGGCGACCCGCACCTCCTCGCAAACATCACGAACGACGCGTGGTTCGGCGACACCCACGAGCCGTGGATTCACCTCGCCCTCGCCAAGTTCCGCGCCGTCGAACATCACCGTGCGCTCGTCCGCAGCACCAACAGCGGCACCACCGCCATCGTCGATCCCGTCGGCCGCGTGATGAGCGAGGTGGCTCCCTTCGAGCGCGGCGAAATCGCCGAGACGGTGCCGCTCCTCGAGGGATCCACGCTCTACTCCTACGTCGGCGACTGGCCCGGGTGGATGGGTCTTGGCCTCATCTTCTGGCTCGGCTTCGTCGGACGCCGCCGCGAACCTTCGTTCGTTTCGTAGCGCGAGGTACGTACCGTCGGGGGTGACGAGGGAAACACCGCCAGAGTCTCACCATCCGTCATCCGACGTTGTTGTCGGAACACGCCCACGGGTTCGGATCCGAACCCGTGCAGTCCCGCGAAAATCGCGAAAGTCGTGCTCTCCGATGGCTCGCCGTAAGCACGCCATCGCGGGGACCCGACCTTGCATCCGCGTCGGTTCGGAAAGCACCTGGCTCTCGTCGGTCACAGTGACGGAGAACTCCACCCGAAAGTGGCGGCGGTGACGGCGGATGCATGCGCGAACGCGGTTTTGTAGAACCGCTACGCGCGTCCCCGCTCGAGGTGTAACGACGATCGATTGAACATACCGATGACGGGAAATCCGACGCGCCTCGGCAACGCTGACGAACAGGCAAGCGAGGGCCAAGATCGAGAGGAACCCAGTTCGCATGCCTCGAGTGTACATAGCGTGGCACTTGCGCGCTTGGTTAGCCGCCGGCTAGCGGCACGAACCAACATCGCACGTCTGTCCCTCGCCTCGGGATCCTCTCGCCTCGGGGCATAGACCGGTGACGGGGGCGCCGAAGCGATGCGTTCGATGGACCGAACTTCAACCTCGTTGAGCTCACGCTCGCACGCGCTGCGTATTCGCGGTTGGCGTTCTCGGCTGCGTCATGGGCGGGGCTGATCAGGCAAACGCTATGCGCTTGCGGTTTCCTCATCTGCGCTCGCGTCCTCGAGCACCTCGACAAACTCCGTCTCGGTTTCGACGCGGATGTGCGTACCGAGACGAAACGCCTGTCGAACTTCTTCGTCGAGGTCCTTGCGAAACTTCTTTTGCCCCCACGCCCTCATGCTTCGTTCGATCGCCCACAGCGCGATCGCGCCAAGTGCCGGCGCGGGCGCAACGCCCAGACCCGTTCCGGCGGCGGCTCCGCCCACCGCCGCGAGCATCAAGAGCGCCGAACGAAACAAGAACCCGGATAAGGTGCCAAACGAACCTGCGTTGGTCTCGCGCATCGGGACGTCGAAGCGCTCGGCAAGGTGACGACACGTGCGAAGCGCATCGGCCTTATCAAGATAGACGTCGACCTCGATCACCTGATCGTTCAGCACTAGAAACACCCGCGAGAAATCCTGTGTCGCACCCTCCGCGTGGTTAACGCGACGCCCGATCACGACCTCACGAAGGGCTCGCAGGGGAAATCGTAGACGGTCATCAACGGCGAGTTCTGCTTCCGCAGCCGCTTCGCGATAGGTCTTGGTTTCGGTGGACGCGCGGAGTGAGAGCGTTGCGCGCACGTGCTCGAACGTGCTTCCCGCGACAATGCGCTCCGACATCACCTCAAGACCCAGCACCATCGTGACGATGGACATCACCATGAGGAACGGGAGGGTGTGGCTCGCGAAAGAACACAGTGCGAGAAGTACCAACGACCCGAGGTACGCCACTTCGATCGTTCGAGGCCCTCCGCGTCGGCGAAAGACGACCTCGTCGGGGGTTTGGGCCATCGACAACGAGAGTAGACCAAGCGTGCGAGCGGACCGACAAAAACGAGCGTTCGCGAAGCGACAGTCGACTCAGACCGTCCTCGCATAGGCGGACACCTCGCACGCGCCACGGCGCGTAGGGAGACAGGTCAAGCGTGGTACTTCGGGGTCGCGCCGAAGTCTGCGGGAAGCCTCTTGCCGACGAGCTGGCCTACGTCCACCGACGGCGTCGCATCATCGTGAGAAAGCCGAGGAGGATCACGCCGGAGCGAGAGCGACCCGCGGCGCTGCACCCCGAACCGCCGGTCGGGCCCCCCGAGGTAGCGCCATCTGCTGCATCGGGGGCGACACCTGTGTCAACGACCGCGCCGGCATCGAAACCTGCGTCGGGCATGCCCGCGTCCCGCTGGTTGTCCCGAACGAACCCGTCGCAACCAAGGTTGCAGGATCCGACCGCGGCGCCGTTGTTCTCGCCCTCGTCGCAGAGTTCGCCCTCTTGCACGAGGCCATCCCCACAGGTCGCACGGGCACAGCTCGTCGTGCAGGCGTCTTCGTCGGAGCGGTTGCCGTCATCGCACGCTTCTCCCTCGTCGACGACGGAGTCGCCGCAGCTCGCGGGGACACACGTCTCTCGGCACGCATCTGGGGTGACGTTCGAGTTGTCTTCGCCCTCGTCGCATTCCTCTTCACCGGAGACGACGCCGTCACCGCATCGACTGGCAACGCAGAGGTTGCTGCAGGCGTCATCGTCGACGTCGTTGCCGTCGTCGCACTCCTCCGAGCCGACCCGTACGATCCCATCACCGCATCGCGCGACCTCACACGTGTCGGTGCACCCGTCGCGAGCAAATCGATTTCCATCGTCGCACGCTTCGCCGAAAGCCCCCTGGACGATGCCGTCCCCGCAGGTGGCCATGCGACAGCTGTTGCTGCAGGCGTCGTCGTCGATGTCGTTCCCGTCGTCGCACATCTCGCCGCGGTCGATGACACCGTCTGTGCAGGAAGCCTCTTCACAATTCGTTCGGCACGCGTCGGGCATCGTGTCGGAGTTTTCTGCACCGCTGTCGCAGCTTTCCCCCTCCTGGAGGATCCCGTCCCCGCACGCGGGCAGGCGGCAGTCGTTGCTGCACCCATCGTCATTGATTCCGTTGCCGTCGTCGCACTCCTCTACGGATTCCTGGGTGATTCCATCGAGGCACCGTGCATTGGTGCATGTGTCTGTGCATGCGTCGGTGGCAATCGTGTTTGAATCGTCGCATTCTTCGCCGGTGTCGATGCTTCCATTGCCGCAATCAACGGGATTACCAAAAGAAAAATTTCTAATTTGAAAAAGGAGGTCGCCCAGTCCGCGAAGAGCTTCTGCAGGAGCGCGAGAAAGGATCGCAGAGCGCTCCTGGGCAGCCCTCTGGTTCGGTTGTTGGACTGCGAAATGAAGAAACGCGACCGTCTCTCCCGCAGCGAGCGTGACGGGTCCGTACTCCCAGTACGCTTCGTCGGATGTAGACGACGAAGAGAAGGGATTGTAGCGCACGTCGAGGGTGGCGCCTCCACCAGGGCCGTCCATCACGTGGCCCAGGGACGGTGTGCCCCCCGAGAGGTCCCCGTCATCGGAGGTAAACCACAGCTGACCCGCCGCGAGAGGAGTGCCTGTTCCGGCGCTGGTTGCGGGTAGCTGCGTCGCGGTGTTGCTCCCCCAATCCCCGCCGAACGCATAGGTCTGTCCTACCCTGATTTTTACCGTCTTTTCGTCGGGGCCAGGGTTGTGGATCACCTCGACATAGCGTGCGAAACCGAGTCCGCTCTCGGGGATGTAGACACGCCTGTAGACCTCAAGGTCTTCGACGGTACGCGTCTCCATTCGGAACTCGCGGTCTCCGGTGATACGCATCGCGTCCGCCGAGGCTTGGTACCGCTCTGCGGTCACACAGGCGTCGGTCTCCGTAACTCGCGTGGTGACGCAAAGGCGCATCCACGAGTCGTACGCGTTGCTTAACCCGAGCGATGAGTTGCCGCCGTCGCTGATGGTTCCCGCTCCATCCTGGAGTATCTCCCAGTCGAACCCTTCTGCGTCGACCAACGTGACGGTTTGCGCGAATGCCGTGGAGGAAGCGAAGACGACCGCGGTCACAGCTAGAGATTGTCGCATTCATTCATGCTGCACTCCCTAGCGACACGTGGCCAACGCTTTAGTTGTCCCAGGTACTTTCACTATTGTTGATCACTCCTAATCGCGATGAACTTTCTGACAATTGGGATGCTGCATGTGAAGTAACTAAAATGTTAACTCACAATGATGCTTGTGGAGCGAAGTCGAGTGGCTGCATGTTCTGAGGAGCCCTATGAAGCACCGATCAACAGCAGCCCTCCTCGTCTTCGCGTTCATGGGATGCGGAGACGACTCGGCGACGCTGGATGTTGGACCCGGGGACTCCGGTGTCGACGTGCGGGACACCGCGCCGGTCGAGGACGTCGGTGTCGACGCGGAGCCGGTGATCGTCGGCGCGCCCTTTGTGCTGCAGGTCTTGCCCGCGCCCGGCGACGAGATGGTCGAAGCGACAACGTCGATCCTCATCCTGTTCAACGAAACGATGGCGACGGATGTGGGGACCGTCCGCTTGCAGCCGGGTGACATCCGCCTTGCTGCGTCCTCCGGCCTGTGGCTCTCCGGTGAAGAGATCGGGGTCGACCTCCCGGAAAACGTCGCGGTGTTCTTTGAGGTACCGACGCCTTTGCGCGGCGGCGTGGAGTACACGGCCTTCGTCGAGAGGGACTTTCAGGACGTCGGGGGAGCGCCCCTCGACGAGGTCTTCGACTGGTCCTTCCAGGTCGTCGACAACGAACCCCCCGAGGTGGTCGCATCGAGTCCGGCCGAGGGCGCGAGCGTTTCGGCCGTCGGTACGACGGAGATTCGCCTCGAGTTCAACGAGCAGATGCAGGCTGTCGGGGAGGCGGAGCTCCGCGGCGGTCCCGGCACCCTCGGGGAAGCTCGGTGGGAGCCTACCGCCGTGGTGTTTCCCGTCACGGGGCTCATCTACGACGCGAGCTACAGCATCGAGCTTCGCGGTTTTGTCGATGAGGCCGACCTCCCCTTGGAAGCGGAGCCCTACCTCGTGGACGGGGAGCTCGACTTCACGACCGGTCCCGACACGGACGCTCCGGTGATCGTGGCGTCGACGCCGGTTGAGGGGATGCGAGGTGTCAACCCGGCGCTCCGCGTGGTCCGTCTCGACTTCAACGAAGCGATGAATCGTGAGACGGACACGACGGCGGTCTTCAGCGACGGGACAGCGTCGACGACGGTCACCGGTGAATGGATCGATGAGCGCTCGCTCCGTTACGACGTGGCCGGTCTCGTCGCGACCATGGGACCGCACGCGCTCGATCTCACGACGGCCGTCCTCGAGGATCCGCGAGGGAACCCGCTCGACCGCAGCGCCTACCTCGGCGATGGGTCTCTCGATTTCGTCGTGGGGGAGGACAGCTTCGGACCTCGCGTTGTCGATTCGAACCCGGCGGAAGGGTCGGCTGATATCGACTTCACGCTAACCAGGGTCATCGTCCGCTTCGACGAGCCCATGAACACCGAGGCCGGCACCGCGACGCTCTCAGACGGCGTGGACGTGGTCGAGCTCGGGCCGATCTGGAGCGTCGGGGACACCATCGTCGAGTTCTCGGTGGCGGGTAGGCTACGGGCGGGAACCGCGTATCGCGTCGACCTCACGTCCTTCGAGGACCTCGAGGGCAATCCTCTTGACGGGACGCCTTACCTCGGCGACGGGGTTGTCGATTTTCAGACCGAGGACGCGAGCGGTGACTCGTGCCTTGAGCCGCTCACCCCCCTGCAGGCGATCACGCTTCCGGACGGATCCCTCCAGTGGAACTTGCCGAGCGTCGACTTTGTCGACAACGGCGGCACGGACGTATGCGATGCGGATTCGTCCGGCGCATCCGATGACGTGGTGATTCGGTACGTGAAGACGTCCGGCACCCTCGCTGAAGGCGGCGCGGCACTGGCCATCGATGTCCAGGCAACCGGCTCAGGCACAACGGATATCAACTGGGCGCTCCAGAGCAGCTGCGAAGCGGTCGAGGATCCGGACAGCGACGCGCTGCTCGGTTGTCACCACGAAGTGCAGCAGAGCGGCCGGGTCTTCGACCTCCCCCCGGGTGAGTACTTTCTTTGGGTCGCAAAGGACACGACGGGAACATTTCCAGGAGCGGACGTCACGATTCGGGAGGTTGGGGAACTTCCGGAGGGCGAAAGCTGCGCGCGGCCGTTCACGACGGCATCTGTGGTCTACTCGGCACCCGCTCGGGCGGACCTGCCGCATCTCTACGAGATTCCGCCTTCGGAGGTCTCCGACTTCGACCGTATCCGTTCGTCCGGGGACGAAGGCGGCATTACCTGCGGGCCGAACCACGGCATCGACGGAGTGCTCCGCTTTGACAAGTCGGCGGGGACGGCGCTTCAGATCCGTGCAACGCCAGCCGACATTCGGAGCGGTGCCTCTGACCTAACGCTAGAGGTCACACGCGGCTGCAGTGCCATCGAACCGGACTTCAGCTCCCTCGGTTGTGAGGACGGTTTTGATCGCACGCAGACGTTCGACGTGTCGGCGCCCGCGGGGCCCATCTACATCTGGTTTGCCGCGGAGACGGGGGACCGGCCCTTCCCCGGCGCGACCGTTTCCATCCTCGAGATCCCGGTCGGCGAAGGCGAGAGCTGTGGTACCGCCCGTCCGCTCGACGCGACCGGTAGCGTGACGCTCGATTCATCTCGCGCGCTGGGCGCCGGCAGCTGTTTCGATTCCGGTAACCTAACGTGGTACTCGGCGACGCCCGCCGAGGCGATCTCGATCGTGCAAAGCGATCTTGAGGGCACCGTCGTCGTTCGCGATCCGGACACGGGGCGAGAGCTCGCCTGTTCCGATGACATTTCCGAAGGGCTTGCGGTGATTGTCCCGGGGTCGTCGCTCTGCATCGGGGTCAAGAACGACGCCGCGCTGTCCACGCTGACAACGACGGCGCAAGCGTACGACGGACTTCGCGGACGAATCACGGACCCGGGGTACCTGCGCGGGTTCACCTCGAGCGGGGCGGAGGACGCCTGGACGTCAGACGCCTGGATGGAAACGACCGCGTCCACGATCTACCTCGGGGAGGGTCCCTTCGGCGCTGCGGTGCACCAGATTCCCAAACGCGATGGATCGCGGGCCCTCGTGTACTCCACCTCCGCCGGAATCACGTCCACCCGCGCTGGCTACGCGGGTGTCACGGTCGGCGAGGAGCTCTTCACCCTCGACGATACGTCCTCCGCGGGCTCCAGCCGGCTCTATCGCGCCTGGGACGCCCTTCGCTTCCCCTGGATGCCAGAGGCCTGGGACACCGGAGAACGGCCGTACGACGGAGACGCGCGCACGATGGTTCTTGAGCCGGGTGGCGCGGAGTTCCTGATCGCAACGCACGACAGCACCGAGGTCCATTTCTATCACGCGCCCGTCGATGCACCCGGGGACGTCGTGGAGATTGGGAGCAACGATCAAATCAACGACGTGCGTGGGCTGGCCTCCGATGACACGTACGTCTACCTCTGCGGCGACATTGAGTCTGGAGGGCCGGAGGGCGTTGTTCGCATCCCCCGCACCGAGCTCGGCAACGCGACCTATATGCCTGAGATCCTCGCTGTTCTGGACGTGAGCAGCACCCGTTGCCCCGTCGTCACCGACGACCCTCGCAGTCCAAGGCAGCTTTACTTTCGCTCGGCACTCTTCGGCAGCGCCGGCAACAACGTACACGTCGTCGTCGATCCCGGCGGTGCGACACCTTTGCACCTCGGTTCGATCCTGAGACTCGGCGGGAGCAGCGACTACGCGATGGCCTACGACCTCGACGAACGCGCCCTCTACCTCTTTGAAACACAAACGGTGTCCATCGGACGGATCGTGCGGGTGGAGTGATGAGAGCCGGAATCATTGCAGCAGTCCTCATTCTCGGGGCCTGCGGAGACGACGATGCTCGCTCCCGAGACGCAGGGTTCGACGCGGTCGTCGACTTCCCGGACGCGGCCGCTGATGTCGCGCCAGATCGCGGCATTCCCCCCGACACGAGCGTGTCGCGATGCGAGCCCGATGCCACCCTTGGGAACTTCTGCCGAAGCGACGCCGACTGCAACGACGTTTGCTTTTGCAACGGTCAGGAGCGCTGCCGCGGGGGCGTGTGCGTCGCCGGGATTTCACCCTGTGACGATGGAATCGCGTGCACGGTTGACCTCTGCGAGGAAGAGGAAACCAGCTGCACGAGCGAAGCGGACGACACGGTCTGCGACGATGGCAATCCTTGCACAGGCGACGAGATCTGCGATCCCGAGGTGGGCTGCCTCGATGGTCTGCCCCCGAACTGCAGCGATGGGGACTCCTGCACGATCGACCGATGCGACCCTGTTGACGGCTGCGTCCGTAACCTACGCGACGTCGACGGCGACGGATTTGCCGACTCCCGATGCGAGGGGGGTGACGACTGCAATGACGATCCCTTGAGCGGAGGAGACGTCAACCCAGGTGTGGCCGAAGTCTGCGACAACGAAGTCGACGACGACTGCGACGGGGCGGCCGACATCTTCGACGACGACTGCGCGCCCGGGAACGACACCTGCGAGACCCCATTTGTGCTTGGCGGTCCCGGTTTCTACGGCTGGAGCACGCAAACCCTCACCGATGACTACAGCCTTGGCTGCGAGGGGAGCGACCCGCTCTTGGACGCCGTCTTTCTGTTCACTCTCGGCGTGGAGAGCGACGTCCGAATTGCGACCAACGGACCGCGCAACGCCGCCATCGAGATTCGAAGCGCCGACTCCTGCGCAGACGACGAAGAGGAGGCCATTGCCTGCGACCGCAAGACGTCGACCAGTGGGCTCGCCGAGATTGAGGAGCGCCGCCTCGCTCCTGGAAACTACGTCGTGATCGCTGGGAGTCCCCAGGAGGCGCTCTACCAGCTGACCTTCGACGTCACGCCTTCGACGCCGCCACCCGCCTTCGACTCCTGCGCAACGGCCCCGGAGATTTCGGCCGGTGGTGTGCTCGCCGGCGAGCTCATGGTCCTCACGGATCAGCACGCGCGACCGAGCTGCCAGGGCAGTTCCGCGGAGTTCGTCGAGGCAGCGTATCGCCTGACGCTCGCGGAGCCGCAGGACGTCGTTCTTCGCGCGACCGCCGCCAGCTCGACCGGTTCTGGGCGAGACGTCGGCCTTGCGATCGTGCGGGACTGCGACATGGTCGTCGACACCGAGGTTGCCTGCGAGGAAGGGCGAACGCCTGAGATCGTGCGAAGACCCCTGGAGGCGGGGACCTACTTCGTGCTGGTTGAGCCCAACAGCACGACGGCGACGGACTACGAGCTCCGCGCGACGATTACGCCGCCCGTCCCTCGCGCCGAGGGCGACAGCTGCGCGACTGCCATCGACATCACCGATCGAAGCGCCACGGTCGACGTTGCCGCGTTGGAGAACGACGGCGGTCTCGGCTGCGGCGGGGATGCGCCCCCGTGGGTCGACGCTTTCTTCACCGTTGAGGTTGCCACCCGAAGCGCCGTGGAGTTCGCGTTCGATCCAGGTGTCGTGCACCTCTACAGCCTTGGGACGACCTGCGGTGATTCAGCGACCGACCTGCTGTGTCAGTCTGGAATTCCAACGACGACCCGGACGGAGATGCTCGAGCCCGGCACCTACGCCCTTGGCGTGGCCGTACCGACGTCGTCAGGCACCTTCACCGTTGCGACCACCGTGACCCCGGAGTGACCATGCGTACGCTGTTCATAAGCTGGTGTTTTATCTTCTGCGTCGCCTGCGGCGACGACAGTCGTCCGGGCGGTCTTCCCGATGCTTCTCTCGACGGTCCTCCGGACACGGCGATTCCACCAGGACTTGATCCGGATGGCGACGGCTTGAGCAACGACATCGAAGGCGTCGAAACGGAGCGAGACACCGACGGCGACGGAACGCCGGATTATCTGGACACCGATTCGGACAACGACGACATCCCCGATTCGGTCGAGGCGGGTCCGGCAGACATGCGGCCCATCGATTCGGACGACGACGGCATTCCGGACTATCTCGACGAGGACTCAGACAACAACGGCATTCCCGACCGAACGGATGCCTTCGACCCCGAAGAAGGCCCCGAAGGCGGGATCCTCGACACCGACGGGGACGGGGAGCCCGACTACCGAGACGACGACGACGACGGCGATTTCATAAGTGATATCGACGAGATCGACGGTCGCCCGGGCGTGCCTCGAGACAGCGACGACGACGGAATTCCAAACTTCCGCGACGTCGATTCCGACGGTGACACGATCTCCGACCGCGACGAGGGCGGCGTGGACACCGACGACGATGGCGTCCCGAACTACCTGGACGATGACTCGGACAACGACACCCTGCCGGACATTTTGGAAGCGGGCGACATCGACCTCGACACACCGCCAGTCGACACCGACGAAGACTTCATTGCAGATTTTGTGGACCTCGACAGCGACTCGGATGGTCTCTCGGACGCCTTCGAGAACGAGAACGGAAGCTCGCCTACCGATCCCGATACCGACGATGATGGTGTCACCGACCTGATCGAAGTGGGCGGAGGTACGGACCTCAATGACCCGGCGGACAACCCGCGTACGCGAGGGGACTTCGTGTTTGTCGTTCCCTTTCGGGAGCCGGCCATGCCGCCCCGCGACACGCTGCAGTTCCGAACGAACATCCGTCGCGCAGACATCTACTTTCTCTTCGATCTCACCGGCTCGATGATCGGCGAGATCACGGCGATGCGCGATGCGGTCGTCGGGGTTCTCGACGAGATCACGTGCGATGTGCGAGACGCTCCCTGCCTCGCCGATCCGATGTGTGCGGACGGTGAAATCTGTGGCCTCGACGGTTTCTGCATCGAGGATCCGGAGGTCTCTGGATGCATCGCCAACGTCGGCACCGGCGCTGGATTCTACGCCGGCTATGGGAGCAGCTACCGGAATTTGCTCTCGATTCAGGGCGATCCGGAGGCGACCCGCGATGCGATCCCGTCGCGGGCGGACGGCCCGGGGGCCGATGAGTCCCTCTTCGAAAGCGCGGCGTGTGTTGCGGATTCAACGGTTTGCTTTGGCGCTCTCTGCAGTCGGACCGGGGTCGGATGTCCGGGCTATCGTCGCGACGCGGTACGGGTGCTCGCGATGATCACCGACGAGCCGAACCAGTGCCCCGACGACCCCTCCGACGTCGACTACTGCCCGCTCGTCAACACGGCTCTTGGCGCAGGCTCCCGCTTGCGGCTCAGCCGCATCAACATGATCGGCATCGACGCGGATGCCAGCAACAGCCCTCGGGAGGACCTCCAGTCTCTCGCGGTCGCTGCTGGGTCGGTGAACGAAAGAGGGGAGCCCTTCTACTACGAAGGCGACGGGGCGCGCGTCGTCGATGCGATTACGGAGGGCATTCAAGAGATCAGCAGTCAGCTCGAACTCTTCGTCAACATTGAAGCGTCGGACGTTCCTGGCGACGCGGGCGACGCGCTGCAGTTTGTTCAGCGTCTGGTGATCAACGAGTCTGAACCGGAATGTGCAATGGATGAGTCGACCACGGACGCCGACGGGGATGGTTTCCAGGACTCCTTCGTCGGTCTTCGCACCGGAACGACCGCGTGCTGGGATGTGATCGTCCGCGACAACACAAGGGTGCGAGCAACGGCAGAGCCCCTCGTCTTTGAAGCTGCGCTCACGGTCTTTGGAGATGGCTCGCCCCTGGACCGTCGGCGCGTATTCTTCTTGGTTCCGCCGGTGATCGAGGGACCGATCGTCGACTAGCGCTGAGTCCCAGAGGGGTTGATCGGGGGATCGGTTTGTGATCCAAAGTAGGGATGAAGGCATCCCCGATGTGTCTCACCGATGAGGAGCGCGACGCCCTCGAAGCGCCAGTGGCGCATGTTGCCGCGCCAGCGGGTCGACCGGCCGTACCTCGAGCTGGTGGACAATCCAACGGAGCCGTTCGCTTGGCGCGGAGGCGCCATCACCAAGCCGCCTCCGGTCGCTATCACTACGGCTTCCCCAACAGCTTCGGCTACGATCAGATCACCAACGGGCTCGAGGGCTACGTACACGGCTCGAGTCAGCGAGCCCACGCGGTGGAGCGCTTCTACGACGACCTCCGCAACGTCGAGGCCTACGTCAAGACCCACTCGCGACTGCGCAACTACGCGCGACCAAGCAACATCAGCGCTGCCATTAACGGCTGACACCACAACGGGCCCGCCGGTGAGTATCTCGGGTCCTGTAGAGGTGAGACGCCGAGGAAAGTCAGATGAACGAAGAGATGATCAAGGAAGCTGTCGCCGCCGGTCGCAGTTCGGCGCGGTCGGTAATGCAAGTACGGCACAGTCAGCTCGAGAAGCGCCGCGCTCTTTTCCCAGTAGCCGAGGACTCCGATGCCGTGTTGCACGCCGCCGCGAAGGGCGTGCCGCTCGGCCTGGTAGAGGGTGTAGGCGGACGTTCCCGTGAGGACGTTCTGATTGCCGAGGGGGACTCCTGGTTTGACTACCCGTGGCATGACGTGCTGAGCATGCTGGAGGATCGGCACGGCTACGAGGTTGAAGAAGTCGCCCATCGGGGGGACCGAATCGAAGACATGGCGTACTCTGGAGGCCAGCTCGCGAAGTTCGCCCGGAAGATCGAGAAGTCTATACGTCGGGGCGAGGTACCGAAGGCGGTACTCCTCTCGGGCGGGGGCAACGACATCGCGGGGGATGACTTCCACATGCTGCTCAACCACCGCGATTCATCGACTGCGGGCGTCAACGAGTTCGTCGCCGCTGGCGTCATCGACGAGCGCCTCATGGAGAGCTACGCCCGGATCCTCGGCCGCATTTCTGAGGTGAGCCAGAGCCTGATCGGCCGGGACCTCCCCGTCCTCGTGCACGGCTACGGGTACACCGTGCCGGATGGCCGTGGATATGGCGGTGGGTGGGGCCCACTGCCGGGTCCGTGGCTGGAGCCCGGCTTCGAGCGAAAGGGCTACGCACGCTCTGCGATGGATGAGCGGCGTGAGATCGTCCGGTCGCTCATCGACCGCTTCAATCTGCGGCTCGCAGAGCTCGCGACGCTGGATCCCTTCGCGAACTTCGTGCACTACATCGACCTTCGTTTGCTCCTTCCGGATACCGAGGAGTGGTGGGCCAACGAGCTACATCCGACCCGCGTAGGGTTCGAGCGAGTCAGCGATAGGTTCCAGGAAGCGCTCTCGCAGCTCGAGATCTGAAGTGGACCGCGTGCGCGGTCGTACTCGCCGCGAAGACTCGTCCAGCTAAGAGTAACCATCCATCTGGGTCCGGACACTCGGGCACTCGACGCGCATCTCAACATGGACAGCGTAGAGACTTAGCGGCACGAACCGAGATCGCACGTCTGTCCCCCAGCGCAGGGATGCGCGTCGTCGCAAAGGCGCGCGCAGATCGTGGGCTCCATGTCGCGGCCGACGCAGGCCATGGCGTCGCCGCAGTCCGCTCCGACGTCGCAGCGCTCGCCCTCGCCTCGGGATCCGATCGCGAGGCACAGACCGGTGCCCGGCGCGCCGAAGGGAAAGGTGACGCACTTGCCGCCTGGCGGGCATCCCTCGTTGGTGAAGGGCTCACAGAAGTCTTGGCAGATGCTCCCAAAGCAACGTCGCCCGCCGGAACAGTCATCGCTATCCGTGCAGGGGTTTCGACACACCGGAATCCCCTCCGCGGTGTCGCAGGTGAGGTCGCCCTCGCACTCACCGCCAGGGCACGCTTCGCCTCGTCCGGGCAGCCCCATGCACACGCCCGCCTCGTAGCTGCATTCGTCGTTGCAGGTTTCCGTGCGCGTGTCGCCTGGGTCGCAGCCCGCCGTGGACGAACGGGTCGAGCCTGGGCTGCACTCGCCTTCGCCCTCGCAGCCGCTGCCTTCCCAAACGCACGCCGACGTACACCGCTGCTCTTCCATGCCGCAGTTGCCGCATGCGCCCATCCGCGAGGTGCCCGGCATGCACATGCCTTCATCCGTGCACTCGGCAGAGTCATCCCAGATGCCGTCGATGGTGCAAAAGCGCTCCCGGGTGCCGCAGCGCCCGCAGCTCGCCGTGACGGTTTCACCCGGCGTGTCGCACTCCTCCGTTTCGCAGACGCCGACGGGTTCGAACACACATTCGGTCGTGCAAAAGAGAAGCCGGGAGCCCGCGTCGCAGCCTTCCGCGGAGCGTCGCTCTTCGCCCGGGGTGCACGCGTCCGCCGCGTCACATCCACGCACGGTCCCCGAGTCTCGACGGCCGCTGTCGGGGCCTCCGCCCCCTCCGTCACCGCCCCCTCCGTCGCTCCCGCAGCCAAGAAGAGAACCGAGAGCGATGATCAGCAGAGGCGCACGCATGGTTCCTTGGGCTACGCGCCGCCTACCGTGAGCCTCCCCTTACAGTCGGTGCCCCCTACGGAAAGGGAAAGAAGGGCTCGCGGCAAAAGCCGTTCTCACCGCTTCCCGTATCGCAGGTCACGTCGCCCTCGCACGGGTTGTCCTCGTTGCAGATGGCAATGCACGTCCCCGCGCCGCTGTCGTCGATGGTGCAGGTCAGGTTCTGGCCGCAGTCGGCGTTGGCGCGACAAAAGCCGCCCTCCTCCTCGGTTCCGATGCCGGAACAGATCCGCGCCTCGCCCACCCCGAGCGGAAACCCCGCACTCGCGGTGCGAAGAAGGTCGCATTTGGTTCCCTCCGGACAGCCATCGTTGGTGAACAAGCGACAGGCGTCCGAGCAGATTTGCACTCCGCTCATCGCCGCCGTGAAGCAGCCGCCGCCGGAGCAGTCGTCGTCGCCCGTGCAGGTCGCGCGGCAGACCGGCGTTCCGGTCGAGCGGTCGCAAACCAGCGAGGGCTCACACTCATCGCCCGGGCAGGCTTCGCCAAGCCCTGGAAGACCGGCGCACTCCCCCGCCTCAAACGCGCACGCCGCGCTGCAGGTATCGACGCGCACCTCGCCCGGATCGCAAACGTCCGACACCGAGCGGGTCGCGCCCGGCGCACACTCGCCTTCGTCCGAACAGGCGCCGGACCCTTCCCAGACGCACTCGGTCGTGCAGCGCTGCGTTTCCATGCCGCAGTTGCCGCAAGGCCCCATCCGCGAGGTTCCGGGCATGCACATCCCTTCGTCCGTGCACTCGGAGTCTTCCCAGATGCGCTCCGCAGTACAGAAACGCGTTCGGGAACCGCAGCGACCACAGCTCGCGGTGATCGTCTCGCCGGGGGTGTCGCACGCCTCCGTCTCGCAGGCGCCCGTCGGCACGAACACGCACTCGTCGTCGCAGCGAAGTAGTCGGTCTCCCGCGTCGCATCCTTCGGACGAGCGCCGCTCTTCGCCGGGAACACACGCGCCGGGGGCATCGCAGCCGACCGCGCCGGCGTCGCTCCCGCCGGCATCGGTCCGTCCTCCGTCGGAACCGCCCGCGTCGGAGCCGCCCGCGTCGACGCGTCCTCCGTCCGCTCCGCCCCCACCGTCATCGTCGCCGCATGCGAGCAACGAAATCAAAACCAAGCCAACAAAGAAACGCATTCGAACTAGGTGACAGGCACCCCGAAGACCGTCAAGAGACCCCAACCTAGAGAGCGCGTGCTGAGCGGCGCATTTCGACAGCGTCGGGGGATTTCCCGACAACGTTCGCCGCGCATCGGTTCGCACACGGATCGATTTGCGTGCATCCAGCCCCGCAGCCGATCCTTCCCGCATGACACGCCGGCTTGCCCTCACCGCGCTGCTCACCTTCGTTTCCGTTCGCGCGAGCGCCCAGGAACCCACCCGTATCGACGTGCCTCACGAGGGATCTCGCGCCGTCAGCGTCGACCTGCACGTCGGCGCGCTCTACTACGGGCCGGCGCTCACGGCGGGCTTTCGCGTCAACGTACCGCTGGTCAGCAACGGGTTCATCCCGAACCTCAACAACGCGATCTTTCTCTCGGTGGGAGCCGACCTCTACTGGGGACGCTACGTCGACGCCGGACAGGACGAACGCGGCGTCGGCTTCGGCATTCCGCTCGCGTTCCACTGGGAGTTCTTCTTCACCGACGCGCTCTCCGCTTTCGGCGAGTTTGGCCTCAACATCTACTTTCCTCCTTCGTGGATCGACGGCGGCGATCTTGTCGACGACGCGGGGGGCTGGGTGATCGCGGCCGTGGGCGGACGGTGGAAGTTCGCGCCGCACGCCGCCCTCACGGTCCGCGCCGGAACGCCCTACACCACCGTGGGCCTCACGATTTCGTTCTGACGCGGCGAAGCGCGGCGCGATCCCAGATCGCGTTTAGCCCCGGAATAAGGACGTACACCATCAGCGGCACGAGGCCCGCCGTGAGGACGAGCGTCCGAATCGGAAGCGGCAGCGCGGCGAGCCAGTCTCCAAAGAGCCACAAAACGAGGGTGATCGTTGGGTAAATCGCGATCCAAACCGTGAGCGCTTGCCGATGTGGGTTCATCTCGCCGGGTTGGTCGCTCGCTGTTCCAAATCGCTACGCGGCTCCTGCCCAGGACGTCCCGATGTGAAACGAGGACCTCCCTCGCCCCCGAATTTCTCCGCGGCGCGCCTCTTGCTCTCTACGCGCGCATGAAACGTATTCCCCTCGTCGCTCTCCTCTCCCTCGCCGCGAGCGTTGCTCTCGCGGAAGGGACGGATCAGCTCAACACCACGCAGGCGCTTCGCTCGGGCGCGCAGCTCTACGTGGACATTCTCAATCCCGGGACCGAGTCCATTCGCTGGACCGGCGTCGGCAACGTCACCGTCACTGCCCCCGACGGTTCGACCCTCGCCACCCTCAGCTCCGGCGACACCGCGGACACGACCGGACTTCCCGCGGGCGCCTACGGCGTTCGCACCCTTCAGGGCCAGGTCGTCGGCGTGCGCTGGGACGTCGACGTCGTCGGCCAGGTCGAAAGTGGCGGACGCCTCTTCTCCTACGACTGGAAGTTCAACGCGGGCGCCTTCAGCTCCAGCCGCGCCACCTTCGGCAGTTTCTACGCGGTGCTCCCCGGCGGTTCCGCGGGCGAAA
>JBCDAA010000007.1:0-55984 GCA_039186435.1 Myxococcota bacterium
ATCGATTCCGCCCACGAGAGGTAGGCCCGGAGGGTCTCCTCGTTCCAGACGCCACCCTGTTGGATGACACAGACGAGACGCACGTGGGTTTTTGCAAGCGCGTCTTGGGCGACGCGCACGAACGTCTCTGTTTCGGCGACGGCGACCCCCGGCCGAAAGCGCATGATCGCCTGATTGCTCTCTGCCGCAACGGCGTGCCGTGAGAGTTCGATCCGCGTAACTTCGAAAAGACGCGGGAGCAGCCGTGCGCCCGTCGTTTCTGCGGCAAGACCCGAGCCGTTCGAGTAGAGGACGACGTTCTCGATGGGCGCGCCGCAGTCACGGTGTTCGCGGATCGCGTCGAGGACGCCCTCAAAGAAGTCTGCGTTGTCGGTTTGCTCGAGTCCGGAGAGTGAGAAACCGAAGGGAAGATCGCGAAGATCACGCAGCGCCGTTCGAAGCTGGGCGAAGTAGCGCGGCCCCGGGCGCAGAGACGCAGAGAGACGAACGCCCTCGCGATGTTGAAGCGTTTCCGAGCAAAACGTACATCGGGCAGAACAAGGCTGCGCGGATGCAAAAGGCGTTAGCGTGAGCGGTGTCGCGAAGGTACGGACCGCACCGGCGACGTTCACCCGATGGAGTGCCCGCGCCATCCGTTCCTCGATCGGAAGTCCCACCAGACGTGGCCAAAGGGGAGATCGCCCAAGGAGTGCGAGATCCTGCGGAGAGCCCATGTCTTCATAGTGTCCATTAAACACTAAGTGTCAAACCTGGCGATCGTCAGCCTGAAATCACAAGCCCGTCTCGCGGAGGCCAAGGCGCGAACCTGCCGTGATTGCGATCGGGTCGGGAGGCTCGCCGGTGTGGCCAAAACCGCAGCAATTTGCCAGCGAAGAGGCGCCAAGAACAGCCAACCTGTTTTATTGACTTGGCAGAGGCACCGCAGTCGCCACCCGCAGCGAACCTGCCAGAGGCCGATCCCAACCTGTGGCCGCCCAAAGGCCGATCGTAGCCTGGCCGCCTAGAGGCCGATTGTAGCCAACCTGTTTTATTGACACGGCCGGCGGACGATCAGCGACCAACCTGCTTCGTGGCCGCCGGGACCAAAACGAAGTTCAGCCTCCGCAGCGTTCGAGGACGCCGCTCGTCACGTAGAGCACGCCGTTGCCCTCCGGCCCGCTTCCGGTGCTCCAGGCCCGGCCGTCGTCGCTGTAGAAGAAGCGGTCTCCGCTCTGCGAAATCCCCACCCACGTACCGTTCGATCCACGTGCGACGAGCTCAAAGCGCACGCCCTCGGGAAGGTCCTCGGACGTCCATGTGAGACCGTTCGTCGATCGAAGGAGCTGCGCCCCGGTCGCGACGACAAAGCGTCCATCTGCAAACGTCGGCGGTCCGGGCGTTGCGGCGCCGACGGATCCTGCCCCGAGGTCCGCGCCACTTTCGAGATCGAGGGCGCAGGTGTCTCCGTCGTGACCGACCGAAACGAGCGTCCCGTTGCCGACCGCGAACCCGCCTTCGAATCCGATGTGCCCATGTCGCGCTCCAACGCAGCTCTCGAGCAAGGTCCACCCCTCACCGCGATCGAACTCCACTTCACCGTCCGCGCCGCTCGCCAGCACCCCAGGGAACGCACCCCCGGCTCGATCGTGTCGGGCAGCTGCGTCCTCGCGATCGACCCACGTGCGTCCCCCGTCGTAGGAGTCCGACACCACGCGGTTGCCGACCGCGACAAAACGGTCCCCGATGAAGCCGAGCGCGCCGTACGAGGTCTCGAGTGCGACGTCGGTCCATGCGGAGCCGTCCTCGCTGCGCCAAATCGTGCTGTTCGTCCCCCATCCCGTGAGAAAGAGGAACGCGCCTTCGCCAAACGCGAGGCTCTTTGGGGTGTAGGAGCGGTGCCAATCGTCTTCGCTCTCCGGCGCTTCTTCGATGTCGCCGCTCCAGGTCCGCCCGTCGTCGCACGAGACGAGTCGGCGTCCGCCCCAACCGACCGCAACGAACGCAACCCGGCCCGCGGGACCAGCGTCGGACCCTGCGTCGTTGTTCGCTCTCGCATCGCTGCCAACGTCGCCTGCGTCGACCCCCGCATCTTCCCCGGCGTCTCGTTCGCGCGCCGTATCCACCGCTGCGTCCGCGGCTGCGTCCACCGCCGCGTCCGTCGCACTGTCATCATCGCCACAAGCTGCAAGAACCAACAGGCTGACGAGCGCTCTCATGCCTCGACTCTGCACGCCTTTGGAGTAGCCGATCTGCAACGTCGCGAAAACGAGCGAGACAGAAATCCGTATTCGAAACGGATACGCTACGTTCGCTTCTTCAGTTTGTGGCCCACCTCGACGATCGCCTCGATCGCCGGCACAAGTTCTGCACCAAGTTCGGTGAGCGAGTACTCCACCGAAGGCGGCGACGTCGGACGAACCTCCCGATGCACCACGCCACGAAGCTCGAGCTCGCGCAGCCGCGTCGTCAGCACCTTCGCGGAGATCGGCGGGATGTCCTTGCGAAGTTCACCAAAGCGACGCGCGCCGCTTCGCAAATGCCAAATCACATTCGGCGTCCACGCGCCGCCAATGATCGCCATGCACTCGGTCAGCGCACACGGCTCGGGCGGCTTGGGGCTGCGGTTCTTTCGTTGCTTCAGGGCCATCGTCCAACCGGTTTCTCCGTGGTAACTCGATTCTAATAGTAACCATCAGTTACCAGGTTTACATAGGTTACCACGCCCTTAGGTTCAGTGCGTCGCCCGGAAGGGCCAAAGGAGAACCTCATGAAATTGTTTTACAAACCAGGCGCTTGCTCGCAGGCCACCCACATCGCGCTCCGGGAGGCGGAGCTCCATCACACCGTCGAGTCCGTGGATACCGCCGCCCAGCGAACGGCATCGGGCGAGGACTACCGGACCATCAATCCGAAGGGTGTCGTCCCAGCGTTGAAGCTCGATTCCGGCGAGGTCCTCACGGAGGGGGCCGCGATTCTTCAGTTCGTTGCGGACCTTCGCCCTGAATCGGAACTCGCGCCGGCAGCGGGCACGATGGCGCGCACGCGCCTGCAGGAGTCGCTCAACTTTCTCTCGTCCGAGGTCCACAAGTCGTTTGGTCCCTTCTTCGCGAAGGATGGTGCTCCGACCGAGCGCGACAAAGCGCACGTCCATCGCCAGCTTCAGTTTCTCGAAGACGATCTCGCGGATGGCCGCGCATTTCTTCTAGGGGACGCGTTCACCGTCGCCGACGCGTACGCTTTCGTGGTGGTCTCGTGGACCAAGCCGGCTGGGATTCCGCTCACCGCGTACCCGCACCTCAAGGCGTTTCTCTCGCGGGTTCGCAAGCGTCCGGCGGTGCGCGAGGCGCTGCGCGCCGAGGGGCTTCTTCGATGACGGAGCCAACGTTTTCGGTACGCCATCGTGTCGACGAAATCGAGCGCGTACTCACCAACTATCTCGATGCGCTCTACGAGGTTGACGTCGTCAAACTTGCAACAGCGCTCCATCCTCGCGCGATCTATGCGACCGCCGACGGGAACGAACTGCTCTTTCGGACCATGGAGGAGTACTTTCCGGTCGTCGCCGAACGGGTCTCCCCGGCGAGCCGCGGCGAGGCGCGTGAAGACGCCATCGACTCCGTCGAGTTTGCGGGCGAAAACACGGCGTTTGCCCGAGTTCGGTGTGCGTTCAGCGGCAAGCGCTACGTCGACTTTCTCACGCTCATTCGCGACGAGGGCCGCTGGCAGATCATCGCCAAGATCTTTCACTACGAGGAGGTGCCATGCCCTACGTGAACATTCGTGTGACCCGCGAAGGCGTCACCAAGGCGCAGAAGAAGGCGCTGATCCGGGGCGTCACCGATCTCTTGGTCGACGTTCTCGGCAAAGACCCCGCGACGACCTTTGTTGTGATCGACGAGGTCGAACTCGACGACTGGGGCGTCGGTGGTTTGCCGGTGACAGAGTATCGCCAGCAGAAAACGTAGTTGGAGCGTGATCCTGAACTCTCGAAAGTCCTGGCTTGTCTTGGCGCCCGATGGCGGCTCCTCGTCGCAAATCCTCGGATGTCCTCCTCGTCGCGCCTTGCCCTCGAACGCCAATCCGGCGCCATCTCCTTGCGATTGTCCTGGATCACGCTCTAGCAGCCCGAGAGCCCGCCTGCGGTTCGCCTCTCTAGGGCCATACGCGGCGCTCCTCTCCGTCGTAGGTTCGCAGTCGCTCGTGAATGAAGCGCGTCACCGAGCTCCAGTTCGATGCAACGAGGGCGTGCACGGAGCTTGGCGGTCGGTAGCTCGACGCGAGGTTCGGCGTGTCCCGTTCGCCGAACACGGCCATGTAGGTGATCGTCGCGGCGAGAAAGTAGAGGGTTGGACGTCCGTGAGGCGCATCGTCCTCGTAGAGATCGGTGACCGGAACTCCGCGTAGGGGAGTGTCGGCGCGGAGCTCTGCGAGGATGGGGCCGACCGGGATGAGACGAACTCTTCGGTCCGGGCGCGCGCTTCGGACCTCGTCCTGGTAAGCGATCCACCAGTCGTGAAAATCGCCTCGCACGTTCGCGTCGTAGCGGGCGAGCTCGGCGTCGCTCGGGGGAAAGCCATCGCCGAGAAAACCCGCCATGTCGGGCCAGTTTTCGTAGATGTAGACCTCAGCGCCCGGTTCCTCGTCCGCGAGCCAGTCGACGATTCGAAGCGTCTCCCCAACGGGCGTTGCGCGCCGTGGATTGTCGCCGTCGTAGGGCGCGGTGGGTGGCTGATACTGGATGAAGTTCGCGGCCGTGAGCACGACGGTGTTGAAGTCGGCGTCCGCGAAGCTTTCACCGCCTTCCTCGTCCCAGCTACCAGGAACTTCCGCGAAGCCCCACTGCGCTGTCGGCGGAAGATCCGCGTGTTGCATGAGGAACCCATACTGACCGTCCGCGGTGTACTCATGGCCCGACGCCGTCGCGAGATCGTGCAACCAGTGCGGAACCGTCGTTTCATCGGGCGCGGTGGGGAGTCGCGGCGGCGAGTGCACGAGGAGACTGTGACCAAAGATGTAGCTGCGGACGCGGCGAGGCGTGACGGGGCGATCGGCGTCGAGGTCGGCAGCGTCGACCGCCGCGTCGACTTCCTCTGCAGCGTCGACTTCCTCTGCAGCGTCGACTTCGTCTGCAGCGTCGCGTTCCCCGGCATCGACCTCCGCAGCGTCGACCTCCGCGTCCGAAACGGAAGCATCACGTGAACCGCTGTCCTGTGCAGCGTCGCGCGCCGGGCTGGCATCGTCGCCACAGCCGAGCACAACAAGCACCAAAACACTCCCCATCCACGACTTGTGCATGCTCTTGGACTAACGCGTTTCCCTCGCGGACGTGAGGTCGCGAACCCAAAACGCGTATCCGGATTGGATACGGCTTTTCGAGATCGGCTGGATCTGCGCCGCCCCTGGGCGCATCCTTAGGCGTGGCTCGAAGCTGCCCTGTCGACGTCTTTGACTACCTCGATTACCGAGTGTTTCTAAGGGATTACTACGTCGCCAAAAAAGACGAGGGCAAAGGATTCTCGTACCGAGCCTTCAGCATGCGGGCAGGCCTGCGTTCCCCGAATCACCTGAAGCGAGTCACGGACGGGGAACGCAACCTCACCTCGTCCATGGCGGTTCGCTACGCTGAAGCCATCGGGCTCGAAGGGGATCAGGCCAGCTATTTCCTCGACCTCGTGGTGTTCACGCAGGCGCGAACGACCACTGAGCGAAACGCCGCGTATCAGAAGCTTATGGGCTTTCGCGGCTATCGAAAGGCGCACACGCTCGACCTCGCGCAGGCCGCGTTCCATTCGACCTGGTATCTGCCCGCGATCTGCGAGCTCGTGTTGCGTACGGACTTTCGACGCGACCCAAAGTGGATCGCGAAACAGCTCGTTCCCCCGATCACCGCGTCCCAAGCGGGTCGCGCTCTCGACACCCTCCTGGAACTGGGTCTCCTCGAAGAGACCGACGAAGGGTTGGTCCAGTCCGATCGGGTGATGACGACGGGCAACGAAACCCGCGGCCTTCACATCATTGCGTACCACCGCGCCATGATGGAGCGCGCGAGCGCGTCGATCGATCTCGTCGACGCCGCCGACCGCGACATCTCGTCGCTCACCTTCTGCCTTGGCGAAGACGGACTGCGCCGCATCAAACAGCGCATTCAGCGTTTTCGCAAAGAGCTCATCGCCCTCGCGACGCAAGAAGAGGAGGGCGCCCAGGTGCTTCAGCTCAACATGCAGCTTTTTCCCTTATCCCTCCCCGCTGGCGAGGAATCCGAATGAAACGAGTGCTCTTTTTCCTTCTCATCGCAGCGAGTTTGCTCTCCTGCGGACCTGAGACGGTCGTCGAAACAGGGAACCCGAGCGCGGCGCTCATCGCGCAGAGCGGCAACCCCGACATCGCCTTCGACAACACCGGTGACCTCCGCATCGACGAAGCGTGGGTCTCCCTGCGCCACCTGCGTTTCGTGCCCGAGTCGCGCTGCGCAGATCCGAGCGGCGTTCCAGTACAGGTGCCCGGTCCCTTCGTCGTGGATCTTCTCGCGCGCGAACGAGTCGATCTCCCCGTCGATGAGGCGGAACGCTTTTGTGGTCTCGAAATCGCGCGTACTCGCGTTTCGGATCTTCCGAGCGGGGCGCCGGAAGAGCTTGCGGACGCGAGCTTCGTTGTGATCGGAGAGCGGCTATCTGACGGCGCGGAGGTTCGGATCGCCCGCGACTTCGGCGGGGAGGTTCTTCTTGAGATCGAGGACCCGGGCGCCGAGTTTTCGGTGATGGGCCCACACTTTCTCGTGTGGGACCTGAGCAGCATTCTCAACCTCGAGATCGAGGAAACGCAGGCAGGCGACGACGGCGTGATCCGCATCAATGCCACCTCGAACACTCTCTTCTTCGACGGGATCGGCGAGACACGAACGCGAAGCCTTTCGTTTCACCCGGACCTCGACGCCGACGGAGTGCTCGACGACGACGAGGCGGCGATGACCTTTGCGAAGGTCCCTTAGTCGACTCGAATGTATCCGGATGACGGCTGCTTCGTCCTTGTCGTCGGTAACACGGCATCCATTTTTATGAATTTATACAGACTTTTGGGCTCCTGAATTGAGGCTCGAATGTATCCGCATCGGATACGATAGTTGCGCGGCATCCCTTGGTTGGGAACGGCCCGCCACCTACCGTGAGAGGCGTGCGCTACCTCGTACTTCTTCTCGCCGCGTGCAGCGGAACCATCGGCGACCCAACGGGCGGACCCGCCGATCCGAACGGTCCGGGCGGTCCCACCGAGGTTCCGACCGCGTGTGGTTCGACGGATTTTGTGTGCGGTGAACCTTCGCTCGCGGGTCCGGACGCGCCCATGCGTCGCCTCAGTCGCGCGCAGCTCACCCATACGGTTCGGGATCTCGTCGATCACCTTCTCGGCGACGGTTCGGACGTCTTTGCGGAAGTCCAAGGGGCCCTCGGTGCGTTACCGGTCGATCAGCGGGTAGAGGAGGAGGGCAATCAACCGGGGCAGCTCCTTTTTCTTCGATCGGACCAATCCATCGGTGAGCTTTCGGTACGTGCCCGCTACGGCTTGGCGGAGAGTCTCGCCGCTGCCCTCGCTGTGCCTGCACGGCTTGAGGCGATGGGCTTCGAATGCCTCGTCGACGAAGAGAGCGTCAACGACGCCGAGTGCGTTGACCGAGTTGTTGACGAGGTCGGCCTGCTCACCCATCGGCGACCCCTCGACGACGAGGAACGTGTCTTCTACCGCGGTGTGTACGGGAGCGATCTCGCAAGTCTGGAACGAGTCGAGCGCCTTTTGACGGTTCTCTTCGCGCAGCCGCACTTCCTCTTTCACGTGGAGGGCACCGGCGAGCTCACCGCCTACGAGGCGGCTTCGCGGCTCAGCTACCAGTTCTGGGACACGATGCCCGACAGCGCGCTTTTGGCCGCAGCCGAGAGCGGCGCGCTCCTTACCGGAGAGGGCTGGCAGGCCGAAGTGGAGCGCGTTCTTGCCGACCCGCGCGCCGAGCAGGCGATGGCGAGTTTTCTCGAGGAGTGGTTTCGTTTTGATCAGCTCAACCTGCCGAGTACCGGGAGCTCGCCGGACTTCGCCTACGTCGCCGAGGGGCTCATCATCGACGAGGCCTTCGATGCCGCGGTGCGAGACGAGCTCGTCGATCTCTTCGTGCACGTCGTTCGAAGCGGCGGCTCCTTCGAGGACTACTTTCTCTCGACGGTCACGACGACGTCGAACCCGAGCCTTGCGGCGATCTACGGCGTCGAGCCAAGTGTGGATGGGGAACCGGTCGAGCTCCCCCCGGAGCGCCACAGTCTGCTGACGCGCACGGGGATGCTTCTGGGCCGCTCGGAGGTTGTGATCCCGCCGGTGGATTCCGTGACGCATCCGATTCTGCGCGGCGTCTTCATCCTTCGTCAGATCACCTGCCAGAACCTTCCGCCCGCGCCGGCGGGAGCCATGGAGAACCTGCCGCCGATCGATCGTTCGAGGCAGGGCGCCCGCGAAGCGACGAGCATCCTCACCGGGGCGTCGCGCTGCGCCTCTTGTCATGACGGAATCAACGCCGCCGGCTTTGCCCTCGAGGCCTTCGACCCCATCGGCCAGTACCGAAGCGAAGAGGCCCTCTTCGACGACGAGGGCGCTTTCACGACGATGGTGCCGATCGATGACGAGGTGGTGTTTCCGGGCCAGTCGGCGGCTGTTCAAGGCGGCGTCGCGCTCTCGGAATCGCTTTTCTGCTCGGAGGCGGTGAGTGCGTGCTTTGCCCGGCACTACGTGAGGTTCTCGACCGGCCGCCACGAAGACAGAGACGCCGACGGCTGCCTCCTGGCGGCGATCGACGAAGCGATCGACGAGGGCGAGCCGCTCCGCGACGTGCTCGCGTCGCTCGTTTTGCAACCCGGCTACCGCGTACGAGGAGAGGTCGAATGACGGTTCGAAAGATTGGACGGCGCTTCTTTCTACTCGGCGCGGGGGGAGCGATGCTCTCGATTCCCGCGCTCCGAAGCATCCTGCCAAAAGCGCACGCGCAAGATCCGGCGACGCCGCGCCGAATGGTCTCCTTCATGACCGGGCACGGCGGCGTCTGGCAGCCAGAGATGTTTCCGCGCGAGTCGATGGCCGGTGAGCGCTTGGCGCATCCGGTTCACGACGGCCACCGCGGGCGACTCACCCCGGAAGTGGAGGGCGGTGAGACCGTGCTCTCCCCGACGCTCCGCGCGGCTGCGTTGACGCCTGCGCTCGTCTCGAAGATGAACGTTCTCCGCGGTCTCGACGTGCCGTTTTACTACGGTCACGCGGCGCATATCTTGGGGAGCTACGGGCCGCTCACAAGCACCATCGATACGCCCGAACTGATCGTGCCGGACAACGTGACCGCCGACCAGGTGCTTGCGCGCTCGTCTGCGGTGTATCCCTTTGAGCCGCGTCTTCGCACGATGGCGCTCAGCGATGGTGGCGTTGCGTTTCGGGATCCGGCCATGGGTCCGGCCGGAGGCTTTCGACCGGTGGAGCGTCTCTCCCCGCGTGCGTTCTTCGACGCCGTGTTCGTTCCGAGCACCGAGCCAACGCCGGAACCGATCGAGTCGCCTCTCGAGTCGGTGCAGGAGAGCTACCGCCGGCTCCTCGCGGGTCGTTTCGGCGCGGGCTCCCGTCTCAGTCGCGCGGATCGCCGCCGGCTCGAGCAATACCTCGAAACTCTTTCAACCCTCGAGGCGGGTCGTGGTGCCCCGGTCGGCGCATCCTGTGATGAGGTAGGGCCGATTGCCGGTCTTGAGGATGAGCCGATCGGGCTGATCACGGAGGAGAACTACCGCCGCATCAACCAGCTCATCGTTGCGGCGTTCATGTGCGACAGCTGCCGCGTCGTTCACGCCAACGTCGATACGTATTCGTGGGGCGGGGTGTCGATGTCGCACGACGATTGGCACGCGACCGATCCGCGGGCGTCCGACGAGGGAACCGCACGAACCGAAGCGCATCGCGCGCGCCAGCTTACCCAAACCTACTTTGCGACGGCGCTGATGGATCTCGTGACGCAGCTCGACTCGATCTCGGACGGCGAAGGCACCCTTCTCGACAACTCACTCGTCTGGTGGGCGTCCGAATGCGGCGCGTCGACCCACCACGGCGACTCGATTCCGGTGGTGAGTTTCGGAAGCGCAGGAGGACGCATTGCGACCGGCAACTACCTCGATTTTCGCAATCGCAGCACCCCGGAATTCACCAGCGACGGCTTCAGCGGCGGCATGATGGAAGGCCGCCACCCCGGGGTGAGCTTCTTTCAATGGACGACGACCTACTTGGATGCGTTCGGCGTACCCCGCAGCGAGTGGCAGCCCGAGGGGCGTGTCGCGTTTAGCCACGCGGCCAGTTCGCTGGCAGCTTCCGACTTTGGCGACGGATGGGATCGCGAAGCGATGGAGGCGGCAAGCGTATCGCCCCTTCCGGGCGTTCTTACGTAAACGTCTGCATCACTCAGAACCCGATCGTGAGATCCTCGTTGGCGCGTGCCCGGAGCACGCGTTCCTCGCCTCCCGGAAAGAGCACCCGCACGTTCGCGCGGGTGCACCGACCAAGACCGGCGGTGACGATCGGCTCACTCGCGGAGAGGTAGCCCGTACCGGCCTGCACGCTGTGCACGGTGGTGCTTCCGCAGGCCTCGACGTACACAAGCGCGCCGATCGCTTCGAGGTTCGCGCCCGGACCCTCCAGGCGAATGCGAAGAAATGCCTGCCCCGCGCCTCCTCGATTGCGTCGTAGTTCAACTGGACCGCCGCGTCCGACCGCGACAAGATCGACACGGCCGTCACGGTCGAGGTCCGCGTAGGCGCTCCCGCGAACGTCGCCGTCGAGGGAAAAGCGATCCCTCGAGATGGCTTCGAAACGGTCGTCGCTCCAGCGAAATACGTAGTCGGGTCCGGTCGCGTGCTGCGCCATGTGCAGATCCATCCGTCCGTCGAGGTCGAAGTCCCGAAACGCGACGCCCCAGTAAATCGCAGCGCCTTGGGCGACGCTTTCTGCCCCTTCGAGGCCCCATGCCGCGGCAACGTTTTCAAAGCGCAGGCCGCCGTCGTTTCGATACACGGGGTTGCCCCGGGCGCCGTCTTCGTAGAGGTCGTCCGTGACCACGATGTCGAGGTCTCCATCGCCGTCCGCGTCTCCGAACGCGACGCCCATGCCGCCGTTTGCGTGCGTTCCGACGTTTGCGTGGTCGTTGATGAGTCGAAAGGTTCCGTCGCCCAGGTTTTCATAAAGGCAGTCGTCAAAGAACTCGTTGGCGATGTAGAGTTCCGAGTCGCCGTCGGCATCGAGGTCAGCCGCACCCACCCCAAGGCTCGATCGGCCGGCGCAAGCGACGCCGGCTTCGTCGGTCACGTCCTCAAAGCGTTCGTCGCCCAGGTTGCGATAGAGCACGTTGGGCGCGTCGTGCGCGCTCGCGCCTCCGTCCATGCCGAGCGGACCCTGGCCGTTCCAATCGAGGACGTAGATGTCGAGCCAGCCGTCGTTGTCGTAGTCGAGAAGCGCAATCGATCGGGAACGGCGGCCTGTCGCGCGGATCCCAGCGCGTTCCCCGACTTCCTCGAAGCGAAAGTTCTCGCGCTGGAGGTAGAGGCGGTCTCCGTCGGCCTCGGTGGCGACGTAGAGGTCAGGACGCCCGTCGCCGTTGAGATCGCCCGCAACAGCGGCGGTGGCCGGTCCGCGGTAGGTGACGCCGGCGAGCTCGGACACATCTTCAAAGGACCCGTCCTCGTGCTGCCGGAGGAGTGTGACACCTTGCTCGCTGGCGATCGCCGAGGAGCGCGCGACGAGTAGGTCCGGGCGATCGTCCCCGTCGAGGTCGCGGAAGACGACCCCGCCGCTGAACATATCCGCGGATTCCCACCCCCCGGCGGGACCGGTTCGAACGGTCGCGAGGACCGGATCGACGACGACTTCGAAGGAGAGCCCCTCGGCAAACCCGTCTCTGGACGTATTCCCCGAAGACGTGCACGCGACGAAACAACATACCCATAAGCCACGAAGCATGTCTTGAGCGAGCCACGTCGCGACTTAGGTGTCGACTTAAGTTGAGAGTGGCTCGAGCACGGGCGCGTGCGCGATCGACACGAAGCGCTCTGCGTCGCGGAGGCCGACGGCGGCGATGACCCGCGCATAGGGCGGAACCCGAAGCGAGAGTTCGCCTTCCGCCTTCACCGGTGTCTCCTCCACCTTTCGCTCGACGGATCCCAACGTCTGCGTGAGCACGATGACGCGCGCGATCAGTGTGGGCGCGCCGCCGCACAAGGCTTTCGCGCGACGAATGGCAGGCTCGGTGACGGACCACGCGACGACAGCGCGCTCGGGAGCGGCGAGGGCCACAACGCACTCGCTGCCGCCGCCGTCCTCGTCTTCGTCGTCCTCGGTTTTGGTTTTCCCAGCGCGGGCGTCGTCGGCTTCGGCGCGAAGCTCGGTGTCGTCCGGCGTCTGCGTGAGGAGCTTTTGGTAGATCGCCGCGGCGCGCCGATGATGCCCTTGCGACGCGAGAATCCGCGCCATCGTGCGCGTCTGAATCGGTTCGCCGTCGAGGATTTTGCGATCCGCGTCGTCGAGAACCGGCGCGTTGGGCGCCTCCTCGGCTTCGACTTCGGCTTCGGCTTCGGCTTCGGCTTCGGCTTCGGCTTCGGCCTCGGCTTCGACTTCGGCCTCGACTTCGGCTTCGGCTTCGGCTTCCGTCTCGGCGGCCGCAGCGTCAGCCTCGGCGTCAGCATCAACCTTCGCTTCAACCTCAACAGCCGCGCCCGGCGTAGTGCTCGCGACCGGGCGTTCCCTGACCGGCTCGGCTCCCTCCGCGCCAAGACGAAGTCGCGGCGTTCCCGACGCCAGATCTCGCGCGAGCCCCACCATCTTTGTGAACGCCCGCCGCGCTCGCCGGAGCGGCGCCTGGTGATGCTCGCGAATCCGCTCGATCAAACGTCGCCGCGAAAGCCGCTGCGGCGCCCAAATGCCGATGCGCCTCGCCTCTCGGAGCAGATCGAGTTCGCTCCACGACTCCAGTCGACTCAGATCCACGCGAGGACCTCCTTCGGCGTTACGCTCGCGACCTCGCGCCCTTTGGCGACGTCTCGATGAAGCTGCTGCACCAGCGCGTCGATCCCCGAGAACTTCTGCTCTCCGCGAAGCCGCGCAAGCCATCCGACGCGAAGCTCCACGCCGTAGAGATCTCCGTCGAAATCCAGCAGATGAATTTCCACCGACCGACCGGCGTTGAAGGTCGGACGTACCCCGACGTTCGCGACGCCAAAAACCTTCGCGTCGCCGGTGTTGACCACGACCGCATAGACCCCGTCGGCTGGGGCGAGGCCTCCGACTTCGAGGTTCGCGGTGGGAAACCCGATCGTGCGCCCGCGCTGGTCTCCCTGGACCACTGTTCCCCCAGTTTCATAAGGCCGGCCGAGAAGTGTTGCGGCGACTTCGACCGCGCCGGCGCCGATCGCTTCTCGAACGCGTGTGCTCGACACCACTCCGTCGAGTTCGACCGCTTGGACCACACGCACATCAAAGCCGTGCGCCTGACCGAGCTTCTCCAGGTAGGCGGCGTCCCCCGCGCGTCCTTTGCCAAAACGAAAGTCGTGACCGATCACCACCGCGCGAGCGCTGTGGGCGCCGACGATGACATTGCGCACGAAGTCCTCGGGAGACTGCTCGGCGAACGCCGCATCGAACGCGCGAATGTCGACGGAGTCGATGCCGTACCCGCGCAGGAGTTCCGCGCGGCGCGTCGGCGAAGTAAGCTCCGCCGGCGCTCGCTCCGGTGCAAAGAAGCGCGTCGGGTGCGGATCGAAGAACATCGCAACCGAACGCCACCCCTCCGCTTTGGCTCGTTCACAGGTCGCCCGAGCGAGCGCCTGATGGCCAACATGCACTCCGTCGAAGTTCCCCGGAGTGAGGACGCAGGGGTCAGCTCCGTTCACAGACGGCATCGATACCTCGCCACTCGATGCTGCGTCAAAGAGGTGCGCCGCAGCACGCCGCGGGCATGAGGAAGGGTACGCAGTTGGGCGTGATCCCGTCCTCCTCCGAGAGCATCGTGGGCGAGTTGCGAATCATGGCGCCGCCCCCGAGATCGCTTGCCTCGCAGAGGGGGACGCCGCAGAGGTGCTGAATCGGCCCGCAGCAGAGGGTACGTACCTCGTCCGCGTCGTCGCCGAACTCCGCGAAGTTGGTGTAGGCGATGGGGCGGGGCGCCATCATGACGGGATCGAGGGCCGTGTCGCAGCCCGGGCGTGCGGTGGTCGGTGTGGAAGGGTCAGGATCGACGACGGCGAAGAGCGCATCGTTGCCCTGTTCGGCGATCGCGTTGTCCGCGCCGACCTGTGCGGCGTCTCCGAGCTCGTTCGGGAGGGTCCACCCTTGCCCCGGAAAGATGCCGCCGAGGAGGTTGGTGCCGGTCACTGAAACCGGGGGTACGACGACACACGCACCGTCGACGCAGGTGGTCGGCGCGGTGCATACCCCTGGATCGTCCGGGCAGCGCTGGAGTCCACCCCCAACGGGAATCGCCGCCGCGACGCCGTGAAAGACGGCCGTTGCGTAGAGCGCGGCGGGAACTTCCTGGCAGTCGGAGGTTTGCGCTTCGTAGAAGGGAGCGATGTTGCCGGGAGGAATCATCGGAAACGTGCAGCGCGCGTCCACGTTCGTTCGCATGACCGCGACCGGCGGTACGAGCACGTCGATCGACGGGTAGAAAACTCCCTGGGCGTCCACCTGACTCGGCCGCACCGACGGAAAGAGTAGGACGGTTGGAATGCGCGCGGCGGCTTCGACGTCCTGCCGCGAGGCAACGCGGCGCATCAGCGGCGCAGGTGTCTGCCACGGAATGCCGAGCAATCCCAAGATCGGATGAGGGTCGGGCGAGCCATCGCGGTTCGTGTCGAGGGAACGAATCACCCACGAGTAGGCGAAGGGGTTGGCGGTATCGAGGCTCAGCCCGCCCGCGTTCATCGCTTGCAGGAGCGCGGCCGTTTGCGGGTCCGCTGGATCGCGGCTGTAGAGCGTCAGCCGCGTTTCGGTCGCCTGCCAGAGCATCTCTTCCTGCATCACCGCATCCGGGACGAGAGGAATGGTCGCTTCGCTGACGAGGGGTCGCGCGTTCTCCAAACGGAAGACCGGGCGTTCCGTGTTCACGGGCGCCGCGAGCGCAACCGACACGCCGCCGCGTACTTCGCCGAGGGGACTGTCGTCGCGGGAGCCGAATCGAATCCGTTGAAAGGTCAGCACCTCTGCGGAGGGATCGAGAAACGCGCCGCCGACCACATCACCCGCGGTGGGAAGGTTGCTCACGGAGAAGAAGGGGTTGAAGTCGCTGTCGTAGTCGTAATAGCCGCGCACCTGGTAATCGATCGGGCCGTCTTCGCCGAGGGGGATTTCCGGCCAGGTGAACTCCACCGAGCGAGTGATGAAAAGGCGGCGGTCTTCGAGCGTCGGTTCGTTGGGAAGGCAGTCGTCGAGGGAGGTGAAAAGCTGCGGTCCGGGGACGGTGAGGAGGTTGAGGGCGCCGGTCGCGGATCCTTCCGGTGCGGGAGGGTTGTCGGATTCGAAGAGAGTGAGAACGACGCGGCCGACAGGAACCACGACTCCATCTTCGTTCGGCGCGCAGACCGGCCTCGGGCCGCTGTAGAGCACGGTTCCACTGATGACGCCGGTCGGTTCCGGCGCGGTGCCACCGTCCCCGTCGTCCACCGGCGGATCGCCGCACGCGAGAAGAAGCAAGATCGGAAATACAAATCGTCGGTGCATGATCAAAAGTGGTAAGCGGCAGTCGCCATCACCCGGCTGTCGAGCCGTTGCCCGAAGGGGTGATTGCGAATGCGGTTGCGGGTGAGGTTGTAGACGGCCACGCCGAGGTCGAGCTGGTCGTCAAAAAGGCGAAAGCCGGCTCGCGCGTTGACGAGGTGGTAGGCGTCCACGGGAAACTCCTCGAGCGAGACGCCTTCCTGCGCGTCGAAGACCTGCTCGAGCCAGACCTGATCGCTCACCCAGTGAAAGTCGACGGAGAGGTCGAGACCAAAGGGCGCGCGATACTGAACGCCGAGGTTAAGCTTGTGCTGGCTGGTGCGCTCTTCCTCGGTGCGCAGCTGGCTTTGGGACACGAAGGAGCGGTTGAACGCGTAGTTGGCGTAGATGTCGAGGCCGGTGACCGGGTAGATGCGCGCGGCGACCTCACCGCCGACCACGTCGAACTCCGTCGGGTCGTTTTCGAAACTGATCGTGCCGAGGGAGAAGCTTCCTTGGCCGGGCGAGTAGCCGCCAACGCCGCGCCCGTTTTCCGCGAGGGTAAAGGCATCGACCTGCGAGAGCAGAACGAGGTCCGTGACGCGGTTGTAGTAGGCGCTGACCTCGAAATCGAAGTACTCCGAGTCGGCGTTTCGGTACCCGAGTTCGGCCGAAAGGATGCGTTCGGGAGTGAGCCGGTTCTTGCCGAGGAGGCTGGCTGCGGATTCGGAGCCGAGCGCGAGCACGTCAATGCCGTCGACCGGCGTAGGATTTCGGAGCTGCAGGTAGCTCTCGAGAAAGGTCTGCGTGCGGAACGCGGTGCCGACGGAGGCGCGAAATGCGGAGCCTGGCGTTGGCCGGACGACCACCGCGCCTCGCGGTGAAAAGACCGGGTCGTCGAGGAGAGGATGAAAGTCGAGGCGAAAGCTCGCGACCACGATGAGCTGCTCAAGAATTCGGAGCGTGTCCTGAAAGAAGACCGCTCCGTGGTTTTCGAACTGCTCTTCGGAGAGAAAGTCCCAATCGATCTGTTTGCGCCGATAGCTCGCGCCGAGGTGCAGGTTGTGGTCGACAAGAAAATGAAACTCGCGCGCGAACTCGCCTTCGATGTCGAAGGTATTCCAGCGAAATCGCGAGCTCAGCGCATCGCCGCCAAGGGTGGGCGTCGGCAGGGACGCCTCGGCGAAGAGTCCGTTCCAAAACGCACGAATCGAACCCCAGCTCGTGTTCAGTCCCGCAACGGCGTGGCCGAAGGGACCCTCGGAAACGAAGTCGCGAAGGGGGCCCGTGCCCTGAAAGTTCTGAAACGCGTCGGCGACGCCGCCCTGAAGGTAAAGCTCGGCCTCTCGCGAAAGCCGGTAGCGAAGGTGCGTACTGGCATGGGCCGATCGAAGCGCGAGGTTGCGCTCTTCGATGGGAAAGAAGTGATCGACGCGGTCGTCGCCGACTTCGCGGCTGAAGCGGTCGGCCTGGTTGTAGCCGCCCATGATGCGGTAGCCGAAGCGTCCTTCGCGTCCACTCGTCGAAACGTGCGCGTGAAGCCGGCCTCCGTTGCCACCCCCGAATACAACGTCCGTGCGAGGTTCGCCCGGCGAGCGCGTGATGATGTTGACGATGCCGCTGAAGGCGTCCGCGCCGTAGAGCGCCGAGGCCGGTCCGCGGATCACCTCGATGCGCTCGATGTCCTCGACATTGAACGGAATGCTGTGCCAGAGCACGTTGCCGAGCGGGTCGAGGTTGATCGAACGGCCGTCGACGAGCACGAGCACGCGCGGCGAGAGGCGCTGGTTGAAGCCGCGAAAACTCACCGAGGTGTCGGCGGGTGAGTTCGTCATCACGTCCGCGCCGGGAACGCGCCGGAGAAGCTCGCCGATGTTGACGAGACCGCTGAGTCGAATGTCCTGCCGCGTGATCGTGGTGACCGCGTTGGGCGCGTCGAGGGGGGACTGCGCAAAGCGCGACGCGGAGACGACCTGCTCCTCGTAGATGTCGTCCTCGCGCTCTTCGCCGAGCTCGAGTTCGAGGGCGGGCTCTTCCGGCGGCTCTTCGGCAGGCTCGACCGGATCCGGTGGCGGTTCCACCACGGTCGGCGCATCTCGGCGCTCTCTTAGCGATTGCGCGACCTGCCGAAGGCGCTGGGCGCGCTGCCGAAGCGAATCGCTCTGCGTCGCCTCGGCGAGGGTTTCGATCTGCGTCGCGGATTCCTCAAGGGCCTCGATTTCCTCGTCGCTCGCACCGACCGGAACCTCAGGCTCCTCCGGCGCGGGGTCCTCCTCAGGCTGCTGCGCGGAAATGCGCGCGCGCAGGGCGCTGAGAAAGCCGTTGACCTCCTCGCGGTCCGGCGGGTCCGAGGCGAGGTAGCGCTCGAAGTATTCGATCGCTTCGTCGTAGCGATTCGACTCCGCGTACGCGCGCCCGATGTTGTAGAGGACGTTCGGATGCGGAAGCGTGTCGTAGGCGACCTCCAGCTCCGCGATTCCCTCGTCGACCTCGCCTTGCTGGATGAGCTGCATCCCGCGCCGAAAGTGGCGCCGCGCTTCCGTGCGCACATCCGCGAGCGCGGTGCTGCTCAAGAGCGCGATCATCAGCACTGGGACAAGGCGACGCATGATCAAAAGCGAAGGATCGCGGTCCCCAAGATTCGGGTATCGACCGGCTGGCTGAAGGGATGCTGGCGGGTTTTCTGAAAGGTGAGATTGGTGCCGACGAGGCCGAGCTCGAGCGCATCGTCAAAGAGGCGATAGCCGATGCGTGCGTTGACGAGGATGTATCCGTCGAGGGGAAAGGACTCGAAGCGGACGCCGCGTGCTGCGTCGGTGACCTGCTCCACCCAGACCTGATCCGAAATCCAGTGAAGGTCTGCGCTGAGGTCGAGGCCGAAGGGGGCGCGGTACTGCGCGCCGACGTTGAGCTTGTGCTGGCTCGTGCGCTGGTCGTCGCCCCGGACCGAGTCCTGGAAGTCGCTTTCGTCGACCGGCGCGGTGTCGTTGAAGGCGTAGTTCGCGTAGAGGTCGAGACCGTCGACGGGAAAGACGCGAATGCCGAGTTCGGCGCCGAGCTGTCGAAAGGTGGCGTCTTCGTTGTTGTACTGAAGCGTTCCCACCGGAAAGGCGGCGGTGTCCTCGTCGTAGGCAGCGGCGCCGCTGCCAAAGTCCGCAAGGGTAAAGGTGTCGACGGAGCTGAGCTGAATCTCGTCGAAGACGAGGTTGTAGTAAACGTTCGCCTCAAGGGCGAAGAAGTCCGTGGCCTGGTTGGCGTAGCCGATCTCGAAGCTGACGATGCGCTCCGGATCGAGGTTCTGGTTGCCGCGTCCGAAGGCGGTCACGCCGCGTACCGGCGTGCGGTTTTCGATGTCGAGGTAGCTCTCGAGCAGGGCGGGCGAACGAAACGCCGTACCGGCGGTGACGCGGAGGGCGTTGCCTTCGGTGAAGCGCCAGACCAGCGAACCGCGCGGCGAAAACTGCGGGCGATCGAGGAGCGGGTGGCGGTCGACGCGAAAGCTAAGGGTGAGCCGCAAGGTGTCGTGGAGCTGGAGGGCGTCCTGAATGTACGCGAAGAAATGCTGCTCGGTTTGATCCTCGGAAAACCAGTTCCAGCGCACCCCCTTGAAGCGATGGCCGACCCCGATCGCAATATTCTGGGGAATGCCGAGGGTGAGCTCGCGATTGAAGGAAAGCTCCGTGTCGACGACGTCCGTTTCGACCAGACCGGGTCGCTGCAGTGAACCGTCGGGGTTCTCCCAGGGATCGAGGTCCATCGCGAAGCGGTTCCAATAGCTCCGCAGCTTCAACCCCCAGGGGCTTTGCAACGTCAAATGCGTTTGCGCGAAGGTCACATCGCGCACCCCCACCTGCCGAAGGCGACTCGTTCCCTGCACCGCGCCATCCCCGAATGCGACGGACGATCCTCCGTGGAGCGTGAACCCGCGACCGAGGTCGAGCTGGAGTTCGCCGGAGAACGACGTGCGCTGAATCGCAAGATCCGGGTTGTCGACCAGCGGGGTTACGAGCACATCCTCACGGGCGGGATCGACGACGGTGGCGAAGTTGTCGGTCCGCTCGTAGCCGCCCGAAACCCGCAGTCGAAGGCGCCCGGTTCGCGCGCTCACGGAAGCGACCGCCCGGCCCGTGTTTCGGCTGCCGCCGCTGACTCCGGCGTACGATTCGCCCTCACCCGGCGTTCGCAGGATGATGTTGACGATCCCGCTGAAGGCGTCCGCGCCGTACACCGCGGCAGCCGGTCCTCGAATCACCTCGATGCGTTCGATGTCCTCGACGTTGAAGGGCAGCATCTGCACCCAGGGCGCTGCGAGAAAGTCGAGGCGCACGGTGCGGCCATCGACGAGGACGAGCACCTTGTTGGCCTGACGTCGGTTGAGACCGCGGATCGATACGTCCGACTGGCCGGCGTAGTGGGTCATCACGTCGACGCCGGCGACACGCCGAAGGAGTTCGCTGATGTTGGTCAGCCCGGTGAGACGAATGTCCTGACGCGTGATGATGTGCGTGGAGTTCGGCGCGTCGAGGGGTGACTCCGCAAAGCGTGATGCCGAGACAACCTGTTCTTCGTAGACGTCCTCCTCGCGTTGATCGAGCGCCTCGAGATTTTCGCCTTCCGGGGGCACCTCCTCTTCTTCCTCGGGAGGCGTTTCAGCGGTCGGTTCGGTCGGTGCGCGCGACCGGAGTGATTCCGCGAGCGCACGAAGGCGGGCGGCGCGCTGCCGGAGCGATTCGCTATCGGTCGCCTCCGCGAGCGCTTCAATCTGCGTTGCCGACTCTTCGATCGCCAGGATTTCGTCCGGCGTTACCTCGGCGGCCGTCGGCGCGACAACGGCCGGCTCCGGGTCTTCTGCCGGAGGTGGGGCTTCACGGGCCTGAAGCCGCGAGCGGAGCGCGTTGAGAAAACCCTCCACCTCTTCGCGGTCGGGTGGCGCGAAGGAGAGGTATTGCTCGAAGTAGTCGATCGCCTCTTCGTAGCGTCCCGATTCCGCGTAGGCGCGGCCGATGTTGTAGAGAACGTTGGGGTGCGGGAGCGTTTCGTAGGCGATTTCGAGCTCGGCGATGCCGGCGTCGACTTCTCCGCTCTGAATCAGCTGCATGCCACGCCGAAAGTGTCGGCGCGCTTCCGTGCGCACATCGGCGACCGCGGGAGCGGCGATGGCCATCAACATCAGGACGACGAAACAGCGAGTCATCAATAGGGCTCAGCTTTATAGCCTTTGAGCCCGACCGATGCGCCAGATTCGACCGTCATGCGGGTCATGGGAGTTCGCGGGCGCGGGGGTCGTCGGACCATGCGCGTCGGTCGCATCGACGCAGGCTCCAGGCTCGCGCGAACGTCGAGAGTCTCCGTCGTGATCGTTCGCGTGACGGTAAAGTCTCGGTAGCCGTCGAGCTGGAACTGAAAGGTGAGCTCTTCGCCGGCTGCCGCCTGGTCGCCGGTGATCTCCACCTCGGCGGGCGTCGGCCCGTACTCGCGTTCTCCAACCACGACGATCGCCCCAGCGGGCTCGCTTCGCAGGGAGATCATTACCCGTTCAGGAGCTGCCACCACTTCGGGCGCAGGTTCCACGATCTCTTCGACCGTGTCCTCGATGGGCGTCGTCTCGGGCACGGTAATCTGCGCGCGGTTGACTCGGGCAGCGCGCTCCCGAAGGGCGAAAAACGCGCCGACGCCGATCGCCAAAAGGAGCGAGACCACCACGAACGCCACCGCGCTTCGATTGCGTCGGGGCGCGTCGGCTTCCAGGGAAGGGTCCGCCACGATCGGCGGCATGATGGAGCTCGGGCTCGAATGAACGCTCGGGGGCGAGGGTGGGGCAGAAGGCGGAGAACTTGCCGGCGGGACCACGTTGAACGAGCCCGTCGCGCCGCCTCCGATGCTCATTTCACCGCTGAGGGCGAGCTCCCCGCTGCGCGACACCGCGAGCCCCGAGGCCGAGGCGACCTGCTTCAACGCGATGAGCAGTTCGTCCATGCTTCGAAAACGCGAGTCTGGTTCCTTCGCCATACAGCGCATCACGATGGTCTCGAGCCCGATGTCGATGACCGCTTCGGGAGCAAGCTCGCTCATCGGCGGAGGATTCTCATGCACGTGCGCCATGAGAATGTTCACCGAGTTCGGTCGATCAAAGGGGACCTTGCCAGTGAGCATCTCATACAGGATGACGCCGAGGGAGTAGACGTCCGAGCGACTGTCGACGGGCTCTCCGCTGATCTGCTCGGGCGACATGTACTTCGGCGAACCCATGAAGAGGCCGGTCTGTGTGAGGTCTTCGCCCTGCTCGCGCATGTCTTTGACGAGACCGAAGTCGAGGACTTTGACGAAGTCTTTTTCGTCGCCGTGCTGAAGCAGAAAGATGTTCGCGGGCTTGAGGTCGCGATGGATCACGCCGAGGCTGTGCGCTTCGCGAAGGCTTCGGCAAATCTGGCGAGCGATGTGCATCGCCCGCTCGGCTGGAATACGGGCCTCTTCCCGGAGCGCGCGGTGGAGCGTTCGCCCCTCCAGGAGCTCCATCGCGATGTAATAGACCTCGTCGTCGGTGCGGCCGTAGTCGAAGATGGTCACCGTGTTCGGATGCGTGAGCTTCGAACAGATCGATGCCTCGAGAAAAAATCGCTTGTGAAACTCCGGGTCGTGCTCGCCGCGGTATTTGGGGTGGAGAATCTTGAGGGCGACCTCGCGACCCAGCGGAGCCTGCTCGGCGCGGTAGACCTTGCCCATGCCGCCGCGGGCTACGAGAGAAACGATGCGAAACCGGTCGTTGATGACCCGCCCGATAAGCGGATCTGGCTCCAGCGACTGCTTTCTAGAAGTCGAGCTTCGATCGCCCCGCGCGTCTTCGGGCTTGGCCTCCGACACCACTCCCCTCGCCGGCACCCCATCCCCGGTGGTCCCAAGAATCGCAGCATACTGAGTTTCTAGGCTTCCTACGAAGACTTTCGCGGCGGGGACCCCCCTTGCGGTGGGGCTCTCTTCCCCCCAACGTATAATTAAGAACGTTTGGTTGGAGATTCTCCTTGGGCTGGCTGTTGTTCGCGATCGCGATGTCATGCTCCGCCGTGCTGTGGTGGGCTGCTGGGGTACGCGCACGCCGCGTGAAACCTGTTCGCGAAGCTGCGCCTCGTCGGACCATCGATGGGCTCGAATCCGGCCGCTTTCGTATCGTTGGGCGCATCGTGCCCATCGGAACCTCGCCGAGCTCCATCGATGGATTGGACTGCGTCTTCCTCGAGCACGCCGAGTACGTGTCCATGAGCGGTGCGATGCGGCGCGAGCAGGTTCACACCGTTCACACCCATCCGTTCTTCTTGGACGATGGCACCGGCCGCGCATGGATCGATCCGGCGGGGGCGTCCATCGACGCGGTCACCCTCTGGGAAGACGGTGGCCTCACCGGCGAACGCCGACTCCGGGCGGGCGAAGAGGTTGAGGTCGTTGCGTCGTTTCAGCAGGTCGAAGTCGAAGCGGACGGAGGCCCCTACCGAGGTCGCTCGGTTGTCTGGGCCGCGGAACCGGATCCCTGGGGCCCGCCGCGCGTGTCCTACCGAACCGCGCCAGGCATGGTGGCGCCGAGCGACGACATCTCGGCGTTTCTTCGCGGCGCGGGAGTCTTCCTCGCGGCGGTCAGCGTTCTTCTCGCAGCGCTCTCCTGGATCTAACGAACCTCTTTGGGGTCCGGCCCGGGTTCGATCTGGTAGCGTCAGACGCATGGTGCGCGTGCTCGCGACATGGCTTCTCGTTGCAAACGTTGCGAGCGCGCAGCTTCCGTGGAGTCACCGGCTTCCCGCCGAGCGTGAGTTTCGGCGTCTGCGCGCCCAGGACGCCGCGACGCGAATCGCAGCGGCCCGAGCTCTCGCCGTGGTTGGCGATGCGACGCGTGCGCGCTCGACGTTGATCGATGCGCTGAGCATTGAGCGAAACACCGCGGTGCGTCGGGCGATCGCCGACTCTCTGACACGTCGTGCCCACCCCGACATCCTCGAAGGACTCGTCGTTGCGTTCGACAATGCGCGAGGTCAAGACGGCCACGCGATCGCGATGGCCATTGCAGCGATCGGAACGCCGCCGGCGCTTCGCGTGCTCACCGAAGGCCTCGCGCGCGACGATCTGGCACGGGCATCGCGGGCAGCGCTGGAGAGTGTCGGGCTTCCGGCAGCGCCCCATCTCGCCCGCGCTCTTCGGGAGGATCCGACGCTCGTCGCGGCGATCGAGCTTCTCGGGCGCGCGCGCGATGTCGAGTCGGTTCCGCTCCTCCATGGCCTCAGCGCTCACAACCTTCCACAGGTGCGCCGTGTCGCCGTCGAGGCCCTTGGCCGCATTGGCGATTCGCGGGGACGAGGCGCTGTGCTTGGGGCGCTCACCGATGCGGATGCCGCGGTTGCGCAAAGCGCCTGGTATGCGCTTCGCGGCGTTGCCGGGCCGGAAGATGCGCCGCGGATTGAGGCGGAGCTCGCGGGCGGCGATCCGGCGAAGCGAAGGGTGCTCCTCGAGACGCTTCTCGGCATTGCGCCCCAACGCGGGACGGCGGTGCTCGTCGGGTGGGTGACCTCCGAGGACCCCGCGTTGGTGCGCATTGCGAGCGACCTCGCGATCGCCAACCCGCATCCCAACCTCGTGTCCGTGCTGTACGGCCTCTTTCAAGAGGGGACCCGCCGAGAGGAAGCCGCGGCCGCGCTTTCAGAGGTCGAAGGCGGTCTCGGGGTGAGCGTGCTGCTTCGTGAGGTCAGCGCTCCAGCGGCGCAGCGGGAGATCGCGGTGGCGGTTCGACGCTGGGGTTCGCAGCTCTCCCGTGGGACCCGGCGCGCTGCGCGACGCTCGCTCCGAACGATTCATGATGACGCGGTGGGATCGGAGCGGCTTCGGCTGCTGATGTTGCGCGCGCTCGCACGGGACGACGATGTCGCGAGCGCGGTCGAGGAAGCCGTTGCGAGTGACGATCCGATCGTTCGTCGTGCCGGTGCACACGCCGCGTGGCTTCTCGGCGACACGTCCCTCGCTTCAGCCCTTCAGACCGCGATCGAGGACGAAACCGACATCGACGCGTGGCGGCGTCAAAGCCTGGCGCTCGGCGCGCTTGGGGGACGTGTCGAGCCTTCGCACCTCTGGGCGGCACTTCAGGATTCGAGACGGGCGCCGGAGGCCGCGCTTCTCGCCGCGACCCAGGGCTGGGAAGGGCGTGCCGCGCGCCGGCTGGGTCGATTCCTTCGGCGAATGCTTCGAAGCAGCGACAATCGTGCGCGCGCATGCGCTGCCTGGAGTTTGGGGCGGCTTGGCGATCGCCGCGCGTGGGGCGCCCTCCTCGCAAGGGTGGAGCGGGATGATGCGACTGAGGTGAGGCGAGCGGCCGCTCGCGCGCTCGCTTGGCTCGGGGCACCGGACGCGAGGACCGCGGTCGCTCAAGCCGCTCGCGGGGAGGCGGACGACGAGGTCCGTGGATGGCTCCGGCGGGCGCTCCTTCGGCCGAGCCCACCCGCGCGTGGCCGCCAGGTCCTCCGATTTCGGGTGGTTACCGCGAACCAAAGCGATGGCGTGGAGGTCGATGTCGTGCTGGACGACGGGCGATGGCTGCGCATGCGAACCCTCCCGACCGGGGAAATCTCCTTGGCCGACCTCCCAGATTCGGCCGCAGATGTGCGCGTTCGGGTTGCGCGATAGGCCGAGGCCTTGCTTGACCTTCCGGTGGGACCTCAGGCATCGTGCGGAGTCGTACGTGGCACCTCTGGATAAAGTTGAGGAATCTGCCTCCTTCGAGGAGGTAGTGGGTCGGCTCGAGGAGGTCGTTGAACGATTGGAGAAGGGAGATCTTCCCCTTGACGAATCGCTCACGATCTTCGAGGAAGGCGTACGCCTCGCTCGGGATGGATCGCGACGGCTTGATGAAGCTGAGCGCCGAGTGGAGGAGCTCCTAAGTACAAGTGGCGACGTGAGGACACGCCCGCTCAAAGACGGGTGAGGAGGACCAGGTTTCCCGATGACCGACAACCTGACCGTGCCCACGCACTTCGGGGATCTTTCGGAACTCTCGGCAGGTCTCGCGGACCGTGTCGATGAGGAACGCATCATTCTCTACGGCCCGAACGCCTTCGAAGAAGGTTCAACGGTTTCGTTTGCTGTTTTGTTGATCGACGGAACGCCAGCGCTCGAGGGAACCGGGCGTGTTGCGGCCGCCGTCGATGGGGGAGACGCCCGGGCGCCGGAGACGCGCTTCGACATCGTCTTCGACATGCTTCAGCTCGAGGGGCGCTCGGAGGTTGTGTACGAGCGGATCGTTCTCGCGCGGCAGTCCATGATGGGCGAAGAACCGCAGACCGGTGAAGTCGACGTGACCGAGCTGGAAGCGGAGTCGGCGGAAGCGCCGGAAGAAGCTCCGGCGGAGTTGGAAGTCGACACGGCCTATGCGGAAGAGCAGGGCGAGTACGTCGGCGAAGAGGAAGTGAGCTTTGCTTCCGAGGCCCCCGCGGCGGCGGAAGAGTTCGTGGAGTCCGCAGATCCCGTGCCCGTTGAGGGCGAGCTCGAGGTTGCCGATGTCGGTGAGGTCGAGCTCGAGGGCGAGTTTGACGCGCCTCCGGAGTACCCGGAGGCCGGGGAGACCGTGGTCGCGTCCCTCGAGGAGTTTGAGGAGGTCGACCCGCCGTCGCTTCCTGAGGAGCCCGAAGGATTCGCGCTTCCGCCTCTGCCGGACGCGCTCACGCGGCCGATGCATCCGCCGACCTGGTGGCCAGCAGAAGTTCCGCCCCCGCAGCCTCGCGCATCGTCGGGACATTTTCGCTACGGCGGAGAGCTGCCCGTCCCGGCGGGACCGCCCCGACCGGAACTCGATCCCTCCATGCGGGTTGCTCCGGCGCCGAGGCCGGGTGCGGAAGCCGCGCCGAATATGCCTCCGCGCGACGAGGAAGCGTTTGTTGAGGACGCGGCCGCTGAGGAGGCACCGGCGCTGGAAGATGCCGTCGCCGAAGAGGTCGCGGTCGACGAGGAGCTCGAGGCCGCCCACGACGTTGAAGCGGACGGTCTAGAGGTAGCCGAGGGCGAGGCCGACGAAGCCGACGTCCCCGTCGGAGATTTCGCCGTGGAGAGCGATGCGGATGCGTCCGCAGAGGACTTCGAGATCGGTTTCGAGGACGACCCAGTCGCCTACGCCGGCGAAGAGCCCGTCCTTCAAGCCGAAGCCGACCCCGTCGAAGAGCGCTAGCTCCCCGGTCCGCAGCAGCCCGTTGCGCGAGCGAGGGAGAAAAGAGATGCCTACCATACATATTGACATGACGCATCGAAGCACTCTACGCTTGAGACATGCCGGGAGCCCGAACTCACCGCGCCGATCTCGACGCGACGCCCTACTACCATTGCGTATCTCGATGCGTCCGACGCGCATTCCTCTGCGGAAAGGACCCCTACACAGGGCGAGACTTCGAACATCGAAAGGAGTGGGTCGAGTCACGCCTCCTCTTCCTCGCGCGCGTCTTCGCAATGGAGGTGCAGGCCTACGCGGTCATGTCCAATCACCTTCACGTCGTTGTGCGCGTCGACCGAGACCGCGCCGAAAACTGGAGCGATGCGGAAGTCGTTCGCCGATACGGGCGGCTCTTCGGTCAGCCGAAGGCCTCCCTCGAAATGTTGAGTGCGCGCCAGCGCAAAGACCGCATCGCACAATGGCGCGAGCGCCTTTGGGACCTGAGCTGGATGATGCGATGCCTGAATGAGTCCATCGCCCGGCGAGCCAACGAAGAGGACGAGTGCACGGGCCGGTTCTGGGAAGGGCGCTTTCGGTGCCAGCCCTTGCTCGACGAACCCGCTCTTGTCGCTTGCATGGCGTATGTCGACCTCAACCCGCTACGTGCCGGGGCGTCCTCATCTGCTGAGAATGCGGCGTTCACATCCATGCGAAAGCGCTTGGAAGGGACCGAGGTTCCCGCCGGACTTGCGCCTTTCTCAGATCAAGTTCCGAAAGGGTCGCGTCGAACGACAGTTCCGATGACGTTTGATGAGTACCGAGCGTTGCTTCGATGGACCGCGCGTCGCGCGAAGCACACGGATGCGCGCGCGCCGTCTGCAGTCTCCGTGATGGGTCTCAGCGCGCCGGCGTTTGCAGACGCGATGAGCATCGATGGGCTCCGCGCGTTTTGTGCGCTGGGATCAGTTGCCCACCTTGACGAGCTCGCGGCCTCACGGGGAACGAAGTGGGTTCGAGGAAAGGGTCCGGCGGAGCGTCTGTTTCGTTAGTTTTTTAGTGTCGGCTGCCGCGTTGCTTGTCGGCTCGCGCGCAGCGGAGTGAAGTCTGTCCTCGTTCGTATCGGCGGCTCGCGTGCGGAGGAGTGAAGTCTGCCCTCGTTGGTATCGGCTCGTCGAGTGTGCTTCGCGTTGAGTTTCACCAAGGCGCCGACGCGGTTTTGCCAAACATGGAATGCATGACTGTGGGCCGTGCCCCGGTAGGCAGACGTGACCGGCACGGTGGCGCCCCGACTCAGCTCTTGTCCCATCGCGACTACCCAGCTTCCTCGGCTGTGGCGAAGTCAATATTTATGGTTGGTATTAAATTATCAACCAGCGACCTCCGGTTGAGGGGTGAGGCGACGGATCGTTTGCGCTAACCCGCATCTCTTTGCGCCGACCTGTACCTGCCTACTTGTGAAGTCAATATTTATGGTAGGTATAAACAGGTCGTCTCGCTGCCCGGGGCAGGGGAGCGCTCTACTCGGTCACGTAACCAAGCGCCCGCAGCTGAGCCTCGGTTTCAGCGTCGATCGTCGTCGTTCGCGAGTTGTGACGACGCCTTCGCTGCGATCGACGCGTGCTCTCCAAGCGAAGCGCGAGTTCCTCCCGCAGGTGTCGAACCGTCAGCGGACGCTCTGCCGCAACGTTGTTCTGTTCCCGCGGGTCGTCCCTCAAATCAAAGAGCCGAATCCGATTGCCCGGTCGCATGACGAGCTTCCAGCGATCCGAAGTTACCGTCCGCCAGTTGTCCATAAACCCCGACACGGTCACGCGCGGCGCTCCCACATCCGCGCCCCGAAGCTCCCCAAGAAAGCTCCGCCCTGCGAGCCCCGCCGGAATTGGTTTGCCGAGGGCCTCCAGAATCGTCGGCATCACATCGACAAGACCCACCGCGCTCGTGACTCGCCGCGGAGGTTCTCCCGGAAGCCTCACGAAGAGCGGCACATGAAGGAGTTCTTCGTAGACCGAGTGCCCGTGCCCGACCGATCCGTGATCCCAAAACTCTTCGCCGTGATCCGACGTCAGAATCACCATCGTCGAGTCCGCAACACCGCGTCGCTCGAGACCGTCCAGAATCGATCGGAAATGGACGTCGTGATAGCTGATCTCACCATCGTAGAGCGCTTCGAGGTGCGCACGATCTCTCGCCGCAAGACGCAGCCGCCCGAGTTTCACGTTTTCCAGCAGCGTCGAGTCGCGCCGAAAGTTGACGGGTCCGCTGTAGTCCGCATCCCCGTACATCTCGAGGAACTCACGCGGCGGCCGATAAGGAACGTGCGGGTCGATCGTATGCACGTACACAAAGAAAGGCCGGTCGGTGGGTCGGCCGTCGAGCCACGAGAGCACATCCGCCGCGACATCACGCGCCCGCGTCCTGCGACCTTCCCGAATGTAGTTGCGGTAGGTGTCCCACCCCTGTCGAAATCCAAAGCGGTCCGACACGTAGCCATTGCAGATGAAACTCGCGGTCGCGTAGCCATGCTCTTTGAGGAGCTCAGGAAGAAGTTCCACCGACCGCGGAACCACCGATCCTTGCTGCGTTGCGGTGTGCTCCCACGGCATCAGTCCCGAGAGCAGTGTCGCCACGCTCGGCTTGGTCCAGTTTTCCTGCGCGTGCGCGTGCGTAAACGTGGTGGCTCCGGCCGCAAAGGCCGCAAGCCCCGGCGTTCGAACCCGCGTCTGGGGATTGATTGGAGCAAGCCGATCCGCGCGGAGCGTATCCACAAGAACCAGGAGGACGTTCTCCGGCTGCCTCGCGACCGCGTTCTCGTCGGCGGGGGTCACGATGCGGGGGCTTGCTAGCGAAACCGGTTCAGTGCCCGCCTCGAACTCAAGCCGAAGGATGTCATCGGCGTGCGCACTCAGGTCGACATCGATCAGGCCCGAATGCAAACCAAGATCGCTTCGCCCCTCATCGGTGATCGCGACAACGCGGACGTCGGCGCTGGCTTCCGCGATCAGGCGCGCATTCTCCGGCACCGAAAACGCATGCCCACTTCGCCAGCCTGGCGGAATGACCCATCGATCATTTTCGACGTGCGGCGCGGCCTCATCCGGCAATGCGTCCCCCACCGAAATACGCCTCAGGAGGACGCCCACCCGCGCCCCTTGGACGGTGCGCGATCCTCTCGCGCGGAGAAGCACCACGTTTTCGCCGCGGCGAAGTTCCGAGGCCGGGAGGGCAACCTCCGCCCGTCCCCAGCCGGTCGTTGGGAGTGTGAGCTCTCCAACCCGTTCCCCATTGAGGTAAGCCTCCACGACACCTGCCCGGATCACCCGCCCTTCAACGTGCAGCGAGGTCGTCGCGGGCTCTCGCTCCCAGTTGAACGGCAGGCGGCCCTGTCGCCCCTCCGTGACGAGCGCCCACTCGCCGTCAATCTCACGATGCGCCAGCTTGGTCGACCAGCCTCCCAGGGTGTGCCGACGTGCCGCGGGACTCGAGAAGTCGACGATCTCGGCGTTGCCCCGCCAGGTGGAAGCCGGGTGCCGCAAGAGGTCGAATCGGACCCGCGTCGGGGGCGGCGGTTCCGGAGGGGACTCGGCAGGGCCCTCCGCGTTCGCGACTTCCGTCTCGGGAGGCTCCTCGGTCGCAGGGGTCGCCGTCGAGGCCGGCTGCGGCGGCCGCGATGACCCAGCGCAGGAGAGGAGCAAGAGAAGCAGCGGGGCGCGCATGTCTCGGGTGTACCGCGACCCCTGGTTTCCTGCGAAGAAACGCATCAATCGCTCGAGTTGGTGTAGAGTCGTGAATGCACGCGGCGGATTTACGTCTGCCCAGAGGAACCGATGCGAACGAGGACAATTCGACAGCTTGTGGGAGCGCTCGCGTTTGCGGGAGCGGTGGCGATCGCGGTGCCCGCCCTTGCCGAAGCCCTAGTCGTTGTGGAAGTTCGGACTCCCGACGGGACCGCGGCGAACGGTCGAGTGGTTCTCCGTCCGCGTGGCGAAGGCGCTGAATTCAGCTGCACAACGAGCGAGGGTGGCTGCCGAATCGAGCACGTCCCTGGCGGTCGCTACACGGTGACCTTCGAGCCCGCCGAGGGCGATGGGCCAGAGCCGTCAAACGCGGTGATCCCACCAGAGGGCACCGTGACCCTTCGCGTCGCCACTCGCTAGGAACGCGCTGTGCAGGGAACGCATGTGCCAGACGACGGCACAGCGTGGCACTGTGGTGTTCAGCATTGCGGGATTTTTTTGCACTCGCAGGCCACGACCGCGGCACTAGCTGCGCCAGCGAATGTTGCATCCCCCCCAAGAAACCATGTATGAAAACGCCCCGGTGCGGCCTGCCGCCCAAGGAGCTCATGAATGCGTTGCGCACTTACTCGCTTCGGCTTCCTTCTCGCCCTGCTTGGAGCGGCGGGAACCAGCCCTGCCTTGGCTCAGTTCGAAGACGAGTTCGACGACGAGTTTGACGAGGAACCGGCCGAAACACCTGCACCGACGCCGACTCCCGCGGAAGATACAGACGACGAAGACGATCCTTTTGCGGAGGACGACCCCTTCGCGGAAGACGATCTTGAGTCCGATCTTGCGGACGTTGAGAACGAGGGCGAGCTCGACGACGAGACGCCGCCCGCAGATGTTGAGGAAGACGAGGACGAGCCTGCGGAAGACGAGGATCTTCGAGACCGTCTTCTGCGCACGCAGAGCACGTACTTCGGTCCGGCTGGCGGTCTGCATGTCGTCGACGCCGGCGGCGGAGCCGTTGGCTCCTTTCGCGTGCAGCTCGCGACCGAGTTCTTCTTTACGTCAGGTTTTATCGAGGCGGGCGACGACGCCGACCACATCGGCGGGTCTCTCTCGATCGCGTGGACGGTGCACAACAACATCGAGCTTTGGGCGTCCATTCAGTCCTACGCGAACAGCAATGACCAGGGCGATCCCACGCTTTTTCAGGTGCTCGGCGACACGCAGCTCGGCTTGAAAGCGTTCCACCGCGTGACTCCGATCCTCACGGTCGGTGGTGATGTGACGCTCGCGCTTCTGAACACCGTCGGCGACATCGGCCTCGTATTTAAGAGCACCAGCTTTGGTCTCCGCGGCAACGTGACCCTCGACCTGCGCGGCCTTTCGAACAGCATTCCGCTTATTGGTCGCTTCAACGTGCAGTACTTCTTCGACAACTCCGAGCAGCTGATCGAGGACGTCGAGGACGAGCGTTTCGCGAACCTCGAAGACCCCGAGCCCGACCGCGCGGACGAGACGCGTAACCTGCTGACGCCGATCGAACGCTTCGCGCTCAACATCAACCGAACGGACTTCCTCAACCTCAACCTGGGTTTCGAGGCGCCGCTTCGCGTGACCGACGACTTCTACCTGAGTCCGCTTCTCGAGTGGACCTGGAACATCCCCGTGAACCGCCAGGGCTACAACTGCCTCTTCATTCCCGACGACGATCCCGATACGACGGACCGTCCCGCCGATGGTGAAGACGGCTGCCTCGACCGGCAGGGTCCCAAGAGTTTCCCGATGAACCTCACCCTTGGTCTTCGAGTGCTTCCGCCCGTTGCCGGGCTGAGCTTCATCCTCGCGGCGGATGTCGGTTTGACCGGCAAGCAGCGCAGCAGCTTCGTGCGCGAGCTCGCGCCGAACGCCCCCTACAACATCTATCTCGGCATGGCGTATGCCTACGACACGCGCGAGCCCGAGCCGCTGGAGCCGGAGGTTCGCGAGGTCGAGCGCCGCGTTGAGGTGGCGATTCCGCCGCCCCTTCAGGGTCGCATTAAGGGCGAGATCGTGGAGCAGGGCGCGAACTCCCCCGTGGCGGGCGCCGTCATCTCGTTCCCGGGTCAGGAGCTCACCTCGCTGGTGGCCGGTGACGACGGTCGCTTCACGACCTACCGGCTCGATCCGGGCGAGGTCCAGCTTGCGGTGTCGCACCCCGAGTACAACGACGGTGCGTGTGCGGCGACGATTCCCGATGAGCGCCCGGAAGAGGGCGAGCTCGAGGTGGAGGTTCGCTGCGAGCTTACGGCGCTTCCGCGAGTCGGTAGCGTGAACGGCCGCGTTGCAGGACCGGATGGCACCGGGATTCCGGGCGCCCAGATTCAGCTGAGCGGTGCGGCAAGCCGAACCGTGACGACCGGTCCGGACGGCAGCTTCGCCGTGCCCGATCTTCCTCCGGGAAGCTACGCGGCGCGCATCGACGCGGAGAACTACCTCATCAAGATCGACAACTTCGAGGTTGTTGCGCGCGAGCAGGCGACCCCGTCGATTACGCTTGTCGAGCGTCCCCGCAATGCGCTCGTGCGAGTGCGGCGTCGTGACCTTCAGATTCGCCGCAAGATTAACTTCGCGACGAATAGCGCCGACATTCTCCCGAGCAGCGAGCCGCTGATGACGGAGATCGCGGACGTCCTGATTCGCAACCCGCAGATTCGCCGGATTGAGATTCAGGGTCACACCGACAACCGCGGTCCGCGCGCGCGAAACATGACGCTTTCGCAGAGTCGCGCGGAAGCGGTGAGGGATTGGCTCATCCGCCACGGCGTGGAGGGTGCACGTCTCGAAGCGCGTGGATTCGGGCCGGACGATCCCCTTGTTCCGAACATCACCCCGGCCAACCGGGCGCGAAATCGGCGCGTGCAGTTCGTCATCAAGGAGCAGGACCGCAACTAGCGAGCGGTCGCTCATTTCGCGAACGGGGACTCGGCTTGGCCGCGTCCCCGTTTTCCGTTTCGGGGTGTGCTCGCGTGCGAGCGGCTTGGCCTCGCGTTGTCGAACCTCGCCGGCGTGAACGGCCTCGCGTTGTCGAACCTCGTCTGCGCCGCGTGGTGATCACGGCCATCGCCGTCGCGCCGCACCGTGGCGCCGTGGTGATCCCGGTCGGTAGCCGTCGTGACTGCAGCGATTTGTCTTCCAGCAGCGGACGGTCCCGTCCGAAGCACGCTCATGTCGCCAGGTGAAAACCCATGTTTGTACCCCGCGCGTGTCGAACCTCGGCGTGGTGATCCCGGCTGTCGCCAGGTCAATAAATTAGGTTGGCCATTACGTTTGGCCCGCGTGGTCTTGTCCGAAGCACGCTCATGTCGCCAGGTGAAAGACCATGTTCGCGCTCCGCGCTTGTCGAACCTCGCCGGCGGCGATCCCGGCCATCGCCGAGTCAATAAATTAGGTTGGCCAGTATTGCTGCCCGCGGGCCAGTATTGCTGCCCGCGCTGCAGTGGGGCCGAGCTTCAGCGGCGGCGTCGGAGGAACACAACCGCAAGCAGAAAGAGCCACGGGCTTTCCGCGTCCCCGGCGGCGCTGCAGCCCGCGCTTTCCGAGCAGAAGAGCTCTTCCCCACCTCGCGGCGTGAAGTCGCATTCGGCAGGCGCGCTCGCCGGCGGATAGATGGTGCAGATCCCCTCCACGTCATCCGTGCGCAGAATGCGTTTGAAGATCTCCCCCCGAGGCGAACGCGCATCCATGGTCGTCGCGACGAACTCCGAGTGGGCCATCCCGAAGAAGTGACCGATCTCGTGCGTCATGACGTTCTGGAGGTCCACCAGCGGCAAGCCATCGGGACCCTCCGGGCAGGCCCCGCGCGACGGGCACTCGGTCCACGGAAAGTGCTCCTCGTTCACCACGATATCCGCGTCCCAAATCTCCCCCGTGCGGCGGCTATGCCACACCGACGTGATCGCGAACGCCGTATCGTCAAACCGTCCTGGCCACTCTTCGAGGAACGCGATCACATTGACGTTCGCGCCCGACCTCCGATGTTGAGGACGCCGACAGTCCGCTAGCGGCCCTTCCTCAACCTCCAGTGCAATCTGGGTCCCGTCACACAGCGTATTCGTCCACGACTCGAAGCTCGTCGCCACGATTCGCCGGACATCCTCGATCGGCAGATCGCCCGACCCCTGCATGTCGATCGAGTAGCGCATGCATCGGCGCATCCACACCAGCGGTCGGCCGGTTTCCACGCATGCGCGTCCTTCAGGGTCGTCCTGGCTCGTCGTCAGCTGACACCACGCCAGCGCCGAGGACGGTGCGATCAACGCGAGACCAAGCAGCGCGACCGCTGCAGCTCTCGTCACGGCTCGCGGGCCAGACGTCGAATCTGATCCCGCACCGACGAGAGCGTTCGCGGTCGCCACAGCGCGCCAAGGGCGGGAGGACCTCCAGGGCGGGTCACAAGCGAGAGACCCGCGCCGCCGGGTTCGACGATGCGCGTCCCATCGGCTTGCTCTTGAACCCGCATCACTCCTTGGGACATCCCGACCGGCCGGTACATCCCGCGCCACTCGCGAAGGAAGACGAGGTAGCGATTGCCGTCGTTGAACGAGGGTTCGCCTTCCACGCGCATTCCCAGGTCGTCGATGGCGCCGCCGAGGCGCACCAGCATCAACGTGTCCCCCGTGGACGCGCTCCCGTGCACGGCATCCTCTACTTCCAGGAGGACGTCGGTCACGATCTGGTCTCCATCCCAGCGCGCCTGCTGCGCGGACACCCGGGCGACGACGACCTGATCGGCCCGCTCGACCAACCCTGCCATGTCGAGAGCAACAGCCAGGGAAGCAGACGCTGTTGCCGCGCCCAAACACGAGAGAAAAGCCAAAGCCAATGCGCGATGCACGGCTCCAGCTTGGCGAGAGCGCACCCGACCGTCAACTCGCATCGACCGGGCGCCGGCAGGTTTCATCTGCCCCGGCAGCGCTGAAATGCGCTGAAATCACCGGCGTTGACGTACGGACCCCGCTCCGGGTACCACCCTCGGATGCGAGTTTCATTCGCGCTCCTTCTGGGGCTCTTCCTTCTCACGAGCTGCGACATCACCAAGCTCACGGCCAACGGCACTTCCGGCCTTTTTAAGCGGGCTGCGCCGGCGTTCGAACAGCACTGGGATTACGAGCTCGCGGGCGAAGCGCTTCCTTCCAACATCGTGCAGATGGAAGGGCTCCTGCGGATCGTCCCGGAGAACGAAATCATCGTGATGAACGCGGTGCGCCTCTACAGCGCCTACGCCTACGGGTGGATCGAGGACCGCGTCGAGCAGCTCCAGATCGAAAACAACTACGCCGAGGCGGACGAGCAGCTTCGTCGGGCACGCTACATGTACCTGCGCTCGCGCGATCTCGCGAAGCACTACATCGGTCTCGATCACGAAGGCTTTGACGACGCGTACGCCGGCGGCCTCGAGCAGTTCACGCAGTGGCTGCAAGACGAGTTCGAAGACGAAGAAGATGCGGAAGGCCTCCTCTGGGTCGGCTACGCGTGGGGCTCCTACATCAACGCCTCGAAGGACGACATGGTCGCCGTCGCTGACCTCGCCTTCGCGCAGGCGTGCGTCGAACGATCGGTCGAACTCGACCCGACCTTCTTCAACGGCGCAGGAACGATCTTTCTCGCGGTCGTCGCAACGGAACTCCCCGGGGCGGACCTCGACCTTGCCGAGCCGATTTGGGAACGCGCCATCGAGATCACGGAGCGCCGAAATCTCCTCGTGCTCGTGAATATGGCGCGCACCTACGCCGTTCGACGGCAGGACCGCGAGCTCTACCTCAGCCTGCTGCGCGAAGTTCTTGAAGCTGGCGACATCAATCCCGAGCAGCGCCTCACCAATATGATCGCGAAACGCCGCGCTGAGCGCTACCTCCGCCAGGTGGATGAGCGTTTTCCGAACTGACTCAACCACTCGTAACGACAAACGAAATTCGACGCACTGAATGATCTGCAGTCCTCGCCGTCTGAGGAAAGCAAGGGAGTAAAGGACAGATGAAGCGAAGCCTGTTCATCACGATTTTGGCCCTCCTCGCGTTCGCCGTACCCGGCACGCAGGAGCCCGTCGGCGCTCAGCAAGCCACCGAGCTGCGTATTGCAACCGTCGCTCCGGAGGGGTCGCCCTGGATGCGCGTCTTTCGGGCGTGGGATCAGGAGCTTCGGCAGCGCACCAACGGCCAGCTCGGTCTTCGTTTCTACCCCGGCGGCAGCCAGGGTCAGGAGCCGGACTACATCGACAAGATGCGCGCAGGCCAGCTCGACGGCGCGGCGGTGACCTCGACCGGTCTCGGTCAGATCGTTCGCCCGGTGCTCGTGCTTTCCGCTCCCGGCATCTTTGAGGAGTACGCGCAGCTCGACCGCGCACGTCGACGTCTTGCGCGTCGCTTCGAGCAGCAGTTTCAGAACAACGGTTACGAGCTTCTCGGCTGGGGTGATGTCGGTAAGGGTCGACTCTTCTCGACGCACCGCATCGAGCGTCCGCAGGATCTTCGCCAGCGTCGTCCCTGGGTGCCGCGCACCGATGCCGTCTTCAGCGAGTTTCTCGGTGTGGTCGGCGCGAACCCGCGTCGCCTCGGTATCCCGGAAGTGTACCCGGCGCTTCAGACCCGCATGGTTGACACCGTTCCCGCGTCGGCGCTCGCCGCTGTTTCCCTTCAGTGGTACACGCGCCTTCGCTACTTCTCGAGCGACGCGAGCGGCGTCCTCATCGGCGCGACGATCCTGAAGAAGGAAAAGATGGAGTCGCTCCCGGAGGACCAGCAGACCGCGCTTCGTGAGACCGGTCAGCGTGCCCACCGGCTCCTGGCTCGGGCGATTCGCCGAGAGGACGACCGTTCCCTTCGCGTGATTCAGCGCCGCCTTGAGGCTGTGGACGGAACGGCCCATCGCGCCGAGTGGGAGCAGGCCTTCGAGCAGACCCGCACGCGCCTTGCCGGTCGCGTCTACCCCCAAGCACTGCTCGACGCGGTGATTCGAGCCGCAGGCGAATAGGACAACCAGGCTAGACGCCAGCGAAGGGACGCGAGCGATCGCGTCCCTTTCTTCGTTAAGCGGACCCCGAGCCAGGTTTTCTCCACTCCCGATGGCGTTTAGAGTCCGAGCCATGCGCGTACTCTCCTGTCTTGCCGCTCTCTTCGTCGTTTCCTCGGCGCACGCCCAGCTCGTCGACACCGTGGACGACTCCGCCGCGCGGAGTCCGGCGCTCACGCCACCCCTTCCGGTCAGTCCGGGCGTGAACAGCGGCTTTGGTTCGCAGATCGGCGAAGGCGTGCAGTTCGCCTGGGACACCGACCTCCTCGGCAACATCAGCCTCGACATCCTCGGCGGCGCGTGCATGGGAACCTCCGGCAACCCCGACCGCGGCGTCGTGTATCTCGATGTCGACCGCAGCACTGGGTTCGCGGGAACCGATCCGTTTACCGACAACGGCGACACATTTCGTGCGGCGGTCTCGGGCATCGGCGTCGAAGGCGGCGCTGCTCCGCTCCGCTTCTCGGATGGCTTTCGCCCGGACTTTGCGATCGCGTTCGTGAGCGCGCGCTCGGGAGATACCTCCGAAGCGCATCTCTACCGGCTCGTGGACGGCGGCAGGCACGTCGAGGTGGGCAGTCTCACGGTGGTGCAGGCGGGACCCGACTGCTCCATCTTTCGCATCGGCGGGTTCACTCTGTCCGACATCGGTCTCGATCTCACGGAGCGCTTTCGCTGGGTGGCGACCGTTCTCAACGCCCTCAACGCGTTTCGCGGGAACGAGTTCCACGGTTCGACCTACGCTGGCGACAACATCGGTTCGGCGCCGTTCACCATGGCGACCGGCGACTTCAACGCCTTTCAGGCGATCGCGCCGATCGTGATCAACGAGGTCGATGCCGATCAGGCAGGCACCGACAGCGCGGAGTTCGTCGAGTTGATCGGGCGACCGAATCTTCGACTCGCCGGCACGGCCCTTGCCCTCTTCAACGGCTCGACGGACACGATCTACAACTCGTTTGACCTCTTGGGTTCGACGAGTTCGACCGGCTTCTACGTGGTCGGCAGCGACGCGGTCGACAACGTCGACCAAGTCACCTTCACGACGAACGGGCTTCAGAACGGCGCGGATGCCGTGGCGTTCTACATCGGGGACACCGAGACGCTCACGGCCGGAACGGATGTCACCGAGACAGGCCTCGTCGACGCCCTCGTGTACGACACCAACGACGGCGACGACGCGGGGCTTCTCCCGCTCCTCAATCCCGATGAGCCCCAGATCAACGAGGACGGATTTACGGACAGCTCGGTCGACTCCAACCAGCGCTGTCCAGATGCGGCCGGCGGCTTTCGCGTGACAAGCTCGTACGTGCAGGGAGAACCGACGCCGGGCGCGCCCAACGACTGTCCGGTCTGCGGCGACGCCATCCTTGGTTTTGGTGAGGAGTGCGACGACGGCGCGGAGAACGGGTCGTCGTCGTCGTGCTGCGCGGCGGGATGCGTGTTTCGCGCGGCCGACGAAGTCTGCAACCCGGCGTCGGGACGTTGCGATGTGGACGACGTGTGCGACGGCGCAGGAACCTGCGTAGGCGCGGTGGTCGCCGCGGACGTCGAGTGTCGTGGCTCTGCCGGCGCGTGCGACGTCGCCGAGGTTTGCGATGGCGCCTCCCCGACCTGTCCTGCGGACGGCTTTGTGGCTGCAGACGTCGAATGTCGCGCGTCGGCAGGCGTCTGCGATCCCGCCGAGGTCTGTTCCGGCTCAAGCGCGACCTGTCCGGCGGATTCGCTTCACGGAGCGGCGGTCGAGTGCCGCGCATCGACCGGCGCTTGCGACCCGGCAGAGGTTTGCAGCGGGGACGTCGATTGTCCGATCGATCTGCTCTCGAGCGGCAACGTGTGCCGAACCGCAGCGGGAGACTGCGACCTCGCAGAAACGTGCGACGGTGTCTCGTCGGATTGTCCGGCGGACGCCGTGGCCGACGCGGGAACCGAATGCCGCGCGATGGCGGGCATGTGCGATGTCGCGGAGACCTGTGACGGCGCGGATGCGGACTGTCCGGCCGACGGGTTTGTGGCCGCCGACACCGAGTGCCGCGCTGTAGCCGGGGACTGTGACGTCGCGGAGGTCTGCTCCGGGAGCGGTGCGATGTGCCCGGTCGACGGCTTCCTCGGTGCCTCCACGATCTGTCGCGCAGCCGTCGGTCCTTGCGATGTGGAAGAGACCTGCGCCGGGAGCGCGGACTGCCCGGCTGACCTCGCCGCGGACGACGGCACCTCCTGTGCGAACGACCTTGTCTGTGACGGCGCGGAGACCTGCATGAGTGGAACCTGTGCCGACGGGACCGCTCCTGACTGCGACGACGACAACCTGTGCACCGCAGATAGCTGTGCGGAGCCGGATGGCTGTGCGTCCGAGCCGATCGCCGGGTGCTGCAACGTTGATGGCGACTGCGACGACGACGACGTGTGTACGGCGGACAGCTGCAGCGGACCGGGCGGAACCTGCACGGCGAGCCCGATTACCGACTGCTGTGTGATGGACAGCGAGTGCGACGACGGCAACGACTGCACCGCCGACGCCTGCGATCTCTCCACCAACCGATGCATGCGTACGCCGATCGCAGGCTGCTGCACGATGGACTCGGACTGCAACGACGACAACGCGTGCACCACGGACACGTGCAACGTCGAAACCGGCGAGTGCGGGAACGCGGCCATCGACGGGTGCTGCCTTGCCGACGGCGACTGCGACGACGGGGACACGTGCACCATGGATGCCTGCGATCTTTCGTCGAACACCTGTGCGAACGACGAGCTCGCGGGCTGCTGCACCGAGGACGCGGACTGCAACGACGACGACATGTGCACTACCGACACGTGCACGATCGCGACGGCGATGTGTGAGAACGACCCGATCGACGGATGCGGCGTTGACGGGGGCGTGGATGCCGGGCTCGATGCGGGCGTGGACGCTGGCGAAGATGCCGGAGAAGACGCCGGCGAGGACGCGGGCGCGGACGACGCATCGACCGTCGATGTGGGCCCGGACGCAGGCGGCGGCGCGGTAGGCGGCGGCTGCGGCTGTAGCGCCCCGGGCGAGCCTCCCGCGCCGGCGTTCTTGAGCCTTGCGATGATCGCCCTCGTGCTTCGCCGGCGGCGCGACTAGGCCGTCATTTCCTCCCGATTCCCCCGTGCGCGAGGTACCATCGCGCCTTCCGCTCGGGGGTCAATTGAAGGAAACGCTTCAAAAATTCGATGACGGGTTGGCCCGCGGCGAGGCCGTGGTGGCGACTGTCGTCCTCCTTATTCTGGTCGGGGTCGCTGCACTCCAATCGCTATTTCGCAACCTTGCCGATCTCGGGATCGAGTGGGCGAACACCGCCCTTCGCGAGATGGACTGGGGAGACTCCTTCATGGAGAAGGCGACCCTCTGGGTTGCGATGTTCGGTGCGTCGCTCGCGACCTACCACAACAAGCACATCGCCATCGACGTGGTGGCCCGTTTGTCCAAGCCGAAGGCGCGGGCCGCGATGCGCGGCGTTGTGCTCACATTCTCTGGCGTCACGTGCTTCTACTTCGCTCGCGTGGTTCTCGCGGCGCTCTTGGCAAAAGCCGCACGCATTCCAGCGGAGTACGGCGTCTTCGGAGCCGACGGATCGACCGTTCACATCTGCGTCGGAAGCGCCCAGGCGATCGCCGATGCAGGCTACGAGCGACCGGACCTGTTCTGCGGGCTGCGCTGGGTCATCGGCAAGATGGACTTCGTCGTCAACACGCCCGAGCGCGCGATGGACCTCGTGGTTCCCGCGATGTTCTGCGTCATCGGCATTCGCTTCGTCCTGAAGGGACTGGGCGCCTTTGCGCGGATACCCAGCGGCGGCATCCCCGACGAAGAGCTCGAAGGAGGCGGCCATAGCGACGCCAACGACGCGGCCGACACCGAGGAGCAGGGCTGATGGATATCGTCATCATCCTCGTTCTTCTTGGCCTCGCGCTCATGGGCGCGCCCCTCATGGCGATCTTTGCAGCCGCCGCGATGCTGCTCTTTCTCGGTCTCGAAGACACGAGCATCACCGGCGCCGCCGCCGACATCTTCAGCGAGAAGTTTGCGGAGTCACCGCTCCTCGTCACCATTCCGCTCTTCACCTTTGCCGGCTATCTCATGGCCGAAAGCGGGACGCCGAGACGTCTCGTTCGAGTCTCAAGAGCGTGGTTTGGCTGGATGCCCGGCGGCCTTGCGATGGTTTGCCTTCTCGCCAGCGCGTTCTTCACGACGTTCACCGGCGGTAGCGGCATCACCATCGTCGCGATCGGCGGACTCCTCTATCCCGCGCTTATCAGCGAGGAGTATCCAGAGCGCTTTTCCCTCGGTCTCGTGACGACCGGCGGTTCGCTGGGGCTGCTCTTTCCGCCTTCGCTTCCGATCGTTCTCTTTGCGGTCGTCGCGGGCATCGAGGTCGAAAAGCTCTTCCTCGCGGGCATCGTTCCCGGGTTTCTGACGGTCATCGCCATCGCGATCTACGCGGCCTACATCGGCGTCAAGAATCCTCGAATCCCGCGCCAGCCCTTCGAAGCCAAAGAGGCCTGGAGTTCCCTCAAGGAAGTCTTCTGGGAGCTCATGCTTCCGGTCGCGCTGGTTGGTGCGCTCGTCGCGGGTGTCCTCCGCATTCACGAGGCCGCCGCCTTCACGGCGATCTACGTGCTGATCATCGAGGTCTTCGTCTATCGCGATGTGTCCTTTCGCGGTGACCTGCCGCGGATCGTCAAGGAGTCGATGACCCTCGTCGGCGCGATCCTCGCGATCCTCGCGACGGCGATCGGCTTTACCGGCTACCTGATTCAGGACGAGCTTCCGATGAAGATCCTGGAGGGCATGCGCGCCTTCATCGACTCGGACGACCCCGAGACGCGGCGCATCATGTTCCTTCTGCTGCTGAACGTCTTCCTGCTGATCGTCGGCATGTTGATGGACATCTTCAGCGCGATCGTCGTCGTTGTACCGCTGATCTTGCCGATCGCGCGCGAGCTCGGCGTCAACGACTACCACCTCGGCATCGTCTTCCTGCTCAACCTCGAGATCGGCTACATGACGCCGCCGGTGGGGTTGAACCTCTTCATCTCGAGTTTCCGTTTCGGCAAACCGGTTACGATGCTCTATCGCGCCGTCTTACCGTTCATCGGGCTCTTAATGGTGGCACTAGTGATCACCACCTATGTGCCAAGCCTCTCGCTCCTGCTTCTTTCGGAGGAGGACGTCGAGAATATCGATCCCCTTGAGGACTTCGACGACGACCCCATTGAGGATCCTGGAGGAGGCGGTGGCCTCGATGATCTCGAAGATCTCCTCGACGGCGGGGGTGACCTCGGCGAAGGGGGCGGTCTCGATGCTCTCGAGGATCTTCTCGACGACGACGAGCCTCTCGATCTCGACTCGCTCGAGGAGGAGCTCGGGGAAGATCCGCCGGACGACGATGCGCCGCTGGATCTGGATGCCCTCGAGGCGGAGCTAGGGAGCGAGTAGCGTCCGCATGTTCACGGTGACTTCGATGTCCTGCGTCGTCAGGGCATCGATCACCGCCACCAGTGCCTGGACGTCGACCTCGTCGTCCACGTCGAGGCGTACGTGCGTATGACCGAGAATGTCGACCCAATGCTCGATGCCTGGAAGGTCGTTTCCAGGGATCGTCGCGAGATGACGATAGCCGTGGGAGACGCTCGCTTTTCCGCGTCCCGCACGTTGCACATGCAAGACGAGCGGAGCGGCGTAGTAGTCGTCGGGTGCTTCGCCTGGTAGCTCGAGCTCGAGGTAGAGGGCTCCGAGGAAACGAGTCGTTCGCGCTCCCGCGACCAGCACGAGGCTGAAGATGAGCAAGAGCGCGGTGAAGCCGACCCGAAAGAGATCGATGCGCGCCCTGGCGGCGCGCTCGCGCAGTCCGTTCAACGTGCGGTTTAGGCTTCGGGAAACGCGATGTCGGCGAAACCTTCGCCGCGAAGGATGTCCATCGTGGCCGCGATCGTTCCGACCCCGACGTCGTCATCCGGCTGAAGGCGCACGGGACTGGGGGTTCCGAGCTCGAGACGAAAGCGCGTGAGCTGGGTCTGAAGCGCGGCGAGGTCGGGCTCTCCCTCCACCATCGGAATCTCGGTCTCGGTTCCGAGACTGGAGCGAAGGGTGTAGCCGTCTTGGGAAACGCTGACGTCGAGCCGCGCTGTTTCAACGTCCGGGGGCGCGTCCGCGCTCGCCTGAGGCATCGTCGCGTCCATCTCGCCGAGCTGCGCCCACACCGCAGTCACGAGAAGAAACATCACGCAGCAGAGCAGGAGATCGATAAAGGGAACGAGCGGAAGCTCGTGGTTGATGCTCTTGCGCCCGTGGTTGCTGCTGCCGCTGTCGATGGTTGCCATGTCGTCCTCCGATGCAGGTAGGACCGCAGCGGGACGAGAAAGTTTCCGGTCAGAACGCTGGAGCGTGATCCAGGACCTCGTCGCCTTGGCCTCGAGTGCGCGCCATCTCCTTTCGATTGTCTTGGATCACTCAGCGCGCCAAGCGAGATCGGCGATGACCGGGCGGTGGTCGGTGCCTCGACCGCGGCCTCGAAAGACGCGCGTCGCGGTGAGTTCCTTGCTGATGTAGATGTGGTCAAGGCGAATCCCGGGAAGCCACGAGCGTCCGTTCGGCCAGGTGGGGCCCCAGCCCGAGCGCGCGAGGTCCCAGGCGTCGTCCATTCGGTCGCTCAGCACAGTGCTGAAGCGGCTCCACTCCGATGCGTTGAAGTCTCCGGCGGCGACGAGAGGACCGTCGCTTTCGCGGACCCAGTTTTCGATCGCGCCGAGCTGCATGAGATGTGCGGCGGCCGCGCGAACGTTGAAGGGAGGCGAGGGATGGACGCCGAGAATGTCGATGGCGCGACCCTCGTGAGCGATGCGCGCAAACGCGCACGGGTTGCCCATCGGCGCATGGGTGTCGGGCGGGCGAATCCAACGTATCGAAGTCTCGATCGTGGGAACGCGAGAGAGGAGGGCGATGCCGTAGTAGTCGCCCACCTCGACGACGTGGTGCGGGTAGTCGCGAAAGAAGCCGTGAGATCGCAGGCGGGCGTTCCACGCGGCGGAAACCTCCTGGAGGATCAGCACGTCTGCGTCCAGCGCGCGAAGCTCGCGAAGGAGGGCGCTGGGCTCGTCGTTCTCCTGGAGCAGGTTGGCGGTGACCACCCGGAGTGACTCGCCGACGGCGACCGGCGCTTTGCTTGGAACGAAGGAAAGCAGCGTAAGGAGGCACCAAATCGCGCCGGGGAGGGCGACCGCTGCAAGGGATTTGCGACCGCGCCAGAGCGCGAGTGGCACAACGACCACGCAGGGCGCGAAAGCGACGGGGCGGTAGTAGTTCGTGACCGCGAGCAGCCACCAGCCGTCAAACCAGACGAAGCGCAGGATCAGGAGCAGGACGCTCGCGACCGAGCCGATCCAGAGAAGGGCCCAGCCGATTCGCGAGATCGAGACGTCGGTTGTGACCGTGACACCCGCGATTTGCGACTGGTTCGTGTCCGTCGGCACGGCGGGTCAACCCTTCGTCGCGAGACGGCTATTCCCCGCTCGCGTGGTCCGAAGCGGTGTCGTCCGAAGCGGTGTCCGATTCTTCGGCTGCGGTGTTTTCGGCGGCGGTGTCTTCGGCTGCGGTGTCTTCGGCGGCGGTGTCTTCGGCTGCGGTGTCTTCGGCTGCGGTGTCTTCGGTGGCGGTGTCTTCGGTGGCGGTGTCTTCGGCGGCGGTATCGTCTTCCGACGGAGGTTCGACAACTTCCCCCACCGGCATCGCACTTCGAACGCCGACCGTTTCCGCACCTGCTGCGGCGCGAACCTGCGCGGCAATCGAACAGTCCACGACGCCCGAGCGCTGCGGCGGAGGTGGCGCTGCGCCGCCCGCTTTGTTGCCGATCGCGATACGTACCGGAATGAGGGTCCCTCGCGCCTGGGCTCGAGTTCGAAGAAGCTGACGTCGACTTCGCAGGTCCCAAAGGAAGACGTCGACCGGGTGCTCACGCCGACTGTCGCCATGCTGAATCACCAGAAGGAAGTAGTCCGACCGCCCCGCGTCGAGCATGAGGGGGAGATCGCGCTCCACGCGGTTCTTCAGCTGCTCGTCGAGAACGCGAAGTTTCAGCACGTCGTCGCCCGCCTCGCGGACTTCGTCGAGCCATTCCGGCTCGAGAAAGGGGAGGCGATCGTAAAATCCCTTAAGCGACATGGGCGAGAGCCCAAGGCAGCGGCCGATCGCATCCGGTCGCATGGTTTGCGCGGCCTCGCCGATCGTGTGGCGCTCCTCGGTCTGCGACTCGTGAATCCGAAGATAGATTCCCTGGGCGCGATGGAGGCCGGCCAGGTTCAGACGAGGATCTGCCCAGGTCTCTGGTGCGTCCCCAAACGCAGCCGCTTCCTGGACCCAGTCTTCGATCTGCGTACGAAACTGTGAGACGCGCTCCCGCACCGGGATCACGTGCATCTGGTAGCTCGCCTCGATGGTCGAGCGCAGCTGAAACGCCCGCGTGCGCTCGCGCCACTGGTAGTAGCCAGCGCTGCCAACGATGACGAGGGCGATCGCGAGGATCCACTTCCAGGGGAGCTTCGCCGCGAAGGCTTTCCCCTCGGCGTCGATCGATTCGAATCGGGCTGGCTTCAGGTCGTCGTTCATCCGAAAGCGCACCGCAGTCATGTCATTGGGACCCCATCGGCGTCCAGCGGTTCCGTCGAAAAGCGGAGCTTCCTTACGCGCTTCGGCGCTCCGAGGTGCAGACGGAACAAAAAAGGCGCGCCGAAGCGCGCCGATTTCGACGTTTGGGGAGTCTACTCAGCGCCGCCGAGGGACTCGACCGCGAAGCTCACGTTCGAGTAACCCGCCTGCGCGGCCGAGAACATCACCTTCTTCACGACACGAAAGTCGATATCGACGTCCGCCTGGAGAATCACATTTCCGGGGAAGGGCTCCGCCGGGTGCAGGATGCTCCAGTTGCGCTTCAGCGTTTCGAGATTCTGAATCAGCGGTTCGATGCGCTCCACCTGCGCGCTGCTCAGAAGCGTGTTCGTGTCCGCCATGCGATTGCCGTCGAGGGCAACGATGTTTCGGTCGATCGCGATGATGGGCGAGATCTCGAGAGACTCGGTGTTCTGCGCCTTGGGCATCGTGATCGTTGGGACCGTCGTCAAGAGCTCACCACTCGAAGCGAACTGCATGATGAGGAAAACGATCAACACGATGAGGAAGTCGATGAACGGAACGAGCGGAAGGCTCTGGTCCACATTCTTCCGGCCGCCGCCCGTCACTTTGTCGTGAACGAACTTGAGCGGAATCTTGTGAAGGAGAACCTTACCGGGAACGTGTACGGGCATACTTCTTCCTCGTCCTAAAGCAGGGTGGCCCCGTCGCTGAGCGACATCTCGGGGAACCCTTCACCAACGACCAGGTCCATGGCACCGACCACCGACTCGTAACGAACGCCGTCCTCCGGCGCGACGATGATGTCGCGGCGGTTGGGCTCCAGGCGCTTGCGCTCCTGAAGCTTCGTGCGGAGCTCCTCGAGATTGTAGTCATCGCCGTTCTTGGCGATGTTGATGCTGTCGCCCGCCGTCGACGCGAGCACGTAGCCACTGTTCTGAATCTGCAGAATCAGCTTCACGCGCTCTTCCGGCGGCGGCTGGTCTTGGGTCTGTGCCTGACCAGGTGTCCGCTGGTTCGCGTTGATACGGGCAAGCTGGTTCCAAACGGCCGTGGCCAGGAGGAACATGATGCAGCAGAAGAGGAGGTCGATGAAGGGAACCAGAGGGATCTCTTGGTCGACCTGCTTCTTTCCACCGTGGCCGCCGCCTGAATCAATACTCGCCATCGGATCCTCAGGCCTGCTGCAGTCCCTGGAGGTTGACCTTCGAGCGGTTGTTCACAACCAGGTTCATGACCTGGACCGTGGCCGCGTTGATGTCATCGAGCAGGTTCTGCGTCTTACCGTTGAGCACAGCCATACCGGCGAGCGCGACGATCGCGGAAAGGAGTCCGAAGGCCGTGCAGTTCATGGCCTCGGAAATACCCTTCGCGAGCATCGTCGCCTTTTCGGCACCGGTCGCGCCGGCGACCGCGGCGAACGCCGAGATCAATCCGAGCACCGTTCCGAACAGGCCGGAGAGCATCGCGAGGTTCGCGAAGAGGCCGAGGAACGCGGTGCGCGCCTCGATCTTCGGAAGCTCCCGAAGCGCCGCCTCATCCATGGCGGACTGAACTTCCGCATCCGGGCGGTTCACTTTCATGAGACCCGCCTTCACGATGCGCGCAAGCGGCGCGTTAGCCGCGCTGCAAAGCTTGATGGCTCGACCGATGTCACCCGCCAAGATGCATTTCTGCATCGTTGCGAGGAACACGTCCTTATTGATGGAGGACCGGTAGAGGTACACAGCCCGCTCCACCAGAAATCCAATGGACATCACGAGCCAGAAGAGGATGACGTACATCGCCCATCCGCCTTCCTCGAATGCATGTGCGATACCCGACATTCGTTACTGCCTCCTGGAAACCGTCTTCAGCTAGACGCGCACCCAACCACGAGATACGCGCTGGGGCTTCTTGCCCCGGGGTAGAACCTTCCGAAAATCCCCAAAAAAACCATTAGTTTCGCGGGTATTCCGGAAGCGAGGGCCGATGATACAGAGTCGCCCTCACAAGTCAACTGTGATCCATCCAAGCGGCGGTTGGGCGAGGTAGGCGAAAGGTCTCACCCGAGCCGCTCTACTTAGTGTCCGACACCCTGGGAAGGTTCCGATCTTTCTTGAGCCATTTTGCGTTCACGAGGACACGCCGAAAAAGGACCCCGTCTCGTTGACAGCTTCGAGGACGCTGGGGTAGGTTCGCGACGTTCTTTGGTCTGATAGGCCAGAACACTCTCAACGATTTCAACAGATTCCGCGGCATGCGGTACCTCGAGGAAGGGCCCATCCGCGCAGCGCGTAACGCGTGTAGAGGAGCCATCGATGGACGAAGTCTGGCATGCACTTTATGAAGGCAAGCCGTTCTCCTTCATCAACATTGCCGTGCTCGCATTTGCTCTCGCCGTCATCGGCGAGCGCTTCGTGTTCATTCTCACGAAATATCGTGTGAACACGACCGAGTTCATGGCGCAGATTCGCAAGCTGGTGCAGGCGGGAAATATCGACCGCGCCATCAAGCTCTGCGAGGCGGCTCCACTGCCGCTTCTCCAGGTCGTGAAGTCCGGTCTCACGCAGGTGAACCGTGGCGAAGAAGCGATCATCGCCTCGATGGATGAGCGGATGTCGGAAGCGATTCCGGCACTCGAAAAGCGCATCCCGTGGCTTTGGACGCTCGCGAACCTGGCAACGCTGATCGGTCTTCTCGGAACGATTCGTGGTCTGATTCGCGCCTTCAAGGCGGTCGGTACCATCGATGACCCCGCGCAGAAGTCGGCTTTGCTCTCCGCCGGTATCGCGGAGGCCATGTGGAATACGTTCCTTGGTCTTCTCATCGCCGTGGTCTGCATGAGTGCGCACTTGGTGCTGCACTCCATGGCGAAGAAGCAGAAGACGGAGATGGAAAAGGCTGCGCAGCGCCTCGAAAACCTCCTCGTCCTGCGCAAGGGATAAGGGTCAGCTAGGCTGAGATCATGGCGAAGCTAACGCCGTCGCAGCGCGCCTATATCAAGAAGCGCTCGAAGTACGAGGAGCCGGGGCCGGATGAGCTCGACGAAGAGCTGAACATCGTCCCCTTCCTCGACATCGTCGTGAACCTCATCATGTTCCTCTTGATGGTCACGAGTACGATCGCGTTCTACGCGCAGGTCGAGGCATCGCTGCCGACGTACTCGCGCGGTGGTGTCGGTCGACGATCGGCGGATGAGCAGCAGCTGAACCTCAACGTCACCGTGACCGACACGGGAGTGATCGTTTCAGGGGCGGCGGGCAAGCTCGCGCCGGGCTGTGAAACGACGGCGAGCGGGCGCGTGATGACGGTTCCCCAGCAGAACGGTCGCTACAACTGGGAAGCGCTTCGCGCGTGCATCGCGAAGGTGAAGCGCGAGTTCCCGGACGAGATCAAGGTGACGGTGAGCGCGGATCCGCTGGTCGAGTACCGCAACCTCATCAACGCGATGGACGCGGTGCGTGCCCCTGACGAACCCGATCCCCCCTGCGAGCGCGATGACGACGGTCTTTGGTCGGGCGATTGTTATTTCCCTGAAGTCCTGCTGAGCGCAGGTGTTCGCTAACGGAGGAAGCGATGGCTGAAGAAGAAAAAGCCTCGATGGCCACCGTGAAGCGGATCATCCGCCGGAAGATGAAGCATCATCCGGAGCCGGAAGGTCACGGCCTCAACATCTATCCGATGATGGACATGATGACGATTCTCCTCGTCTTCATGGTCATGCAGTTCGCGTCTTCCTCAGCCGCAGCGATCACCCAGAGCGACGAGCTGCGCATTCCGTACTCGACATCGACCCAGGAGATGGGCGAATCGACCCCGATTCAGATCTCCCGCAGCGGGATCATTGTCGATGGCGAGCCGATCGTGGAGCTCCGCAACGGCCAGGTGGACCCCTCGCACAAGCAGGGCGGTGGCACCGGCTTTTTGATCATGCCCCTCTTTCGCGAGATGGGCCGCATTCGCGATCTTCAGAAGATGATCGCGGCGCAGAACCCGCGGCGTCCCTTCAAGGGTGAAGTGCAGATCGTCGCGGACGAGCGGACCCCGTTCCGAACGATCGCGGAAGTTGTCTACACGTTGGGTCAGACCGAGTTTAAAAACATTCGGTTCGTGACCAACAAGACGACGGCCCTCGGCGGCGGTAGCAACTGATCCCGACCACCTGGTGGATCCTCAGGTCGCGCCGGATCGGCTCTTTCACGGCCTACCGGTAAACCTTCGGCCTGGTCTCTCGCGCCTTTTCGGGCGCGCAGCACTCCTGCGCGAGATTCGTTCGCTGGTCCACAAGGGATCACGCCTCATCACCCTCACTGGGCTCCCCGGCGTGGGAAAGTCGCGACTGGCGTACGAGTGCGTCAGGCAGATCGGTCGAAGCGCGATCCACTTGGTGGAGCTCGATGGATGTGAGTCGCTCGACGCGATCGAACGTCGGGTGCGTGAGACGCTTCGCTGGGGAGACGACGATTCCCTCCTTTGGCGAGCCGAGGGAGTGGTCGTCCTCGACGGCTGCCCCGAGCCGATCGCTTCGAGGTTGGTGGACTGGTGGAAGCACTCGCAGCTCACCTTTCTTGCGACTGCGTCGAAGCGGTTCGGGCTCCCCTTCGAAGCGCCCGTCGCGATTCCGGCGCTTCCGCTTCCCGACTCCCCGGACAATCCGTGTGTGCGCTTGTTTCTGGAGCGCGCGCGGTCGGCCCGAGCGAGCTTTGATCCGGCTTCCCAGTGGAACGAGGTGATCGAACTTTGCCATCTGGCCGACGGCATTCCTCGTCATCTTGAGTGGGCCGCCTCGCAGCTTTCGACCTTGTCACTCGGGCAGGTCGTCACGGCGATGCGCGATCGACCGCTCGGTGGCGAAGAGCTTGCCGCGCTTTCGGAGGAGCTGCATGAGCACCTCCGCCAGCTCTCGGTTTTTCCGGTTGGGTTCGACCTCCAGGCCGCGAGAGCGGTCGTTCCGGACTCCGCCGAGGCCACGCAGGAACTCGTCGACCGGACCCTGATCGAGGTCGCGTTCCCGCCCGATGAGCCGCCCCGATTTCGGGTGCCGCATTTTGTCGCGACACGCCTTGGTGATCCGCCGGACGCAGTACGGATCTCCTACGCCGCTCACTTCACAAGCCAGGCTCGCGTAGCGCTCAAGGAGATCGAGGGAAGTTGGGAAGCGCTCCCGTACAGCCTCGAGAATTTCATCACCGCGTATCGAATCAACGGTGCGTGGGAACCGTGGCTCCTCGCCGCGGAGCTCGCGATGTTGCAGGGGCGGAGCCGGACGGTCTTGGAGATCGCCGCGGAGGTTCACCGGTTGAACGGTGAGACCGCCGACGCTCGAGCGAGGATGCACAACCTTTGCGCGAGAGCGTACGCGCGCATGCAGAACCCGGAGCAGGTCTGCCACGAAGCACGCTCTTCCCTGCGGCTCGCCGAGACGGTCCAAACAAGGGTTCACGGAGCGATTTGGTACGCCTACGGTCTCTTTCGATCCGGCCGAGAAGCTGAAGCCGCCGGCGCCATGCGAAAGCTCCGGGACGAGACTTCGGACGACGCCCTCCGTTCTGAAATCGATGCGTGGTGGATCCTCACGGCGGTCGACAACACGGGTGTCCCCGAAGCGGCAGCGCAAACTCATCAAGCGACCCTGCAGCTGAAGAAGCTTGGTCGACCTCGAGCTCTCGCCATCGCGTACCGAAACCTTGGAGTGCTCGCGATAGCGATGAACGACTGGGGCCAAGCGGCGTACGCCCTCGCGGAGGCGAAGGATCTATCGACCCAGCTCGACGACCGAACCGGAGCGACCGTCGCAGGCGCCTACCTTGGGCAGGTTGAGGCGACCGAGGGGCGTTTCGACGCGGCCCACGCACTTCTCGAACGCTCCCTTCGCGGTGCCCTTTCGATGGGCATGCACGAACTTGCGGGTCTTCTCGCGGCCCACTGTGCTGCGGTTGCACTCGCCCTCGACAACACGAGTTCCTTCGACGAGCACCTTGCCCTCGCGAGGAGGATCGTCTCGTCGGATGCGAAACGCGCGGGGTGCACCCTCGCGTTGGTTGAGCTTCTCAGCGCGCTGGTACAGGGGAGGACCGACGATGCACATTGCTTTGCGAGTGACGTCGAGCAGCTGGCGTTGCAGATGCCCGCGGTCGAGAGAGAAGGTTGGCGGGCGCTCGTCGCGTATCTCTGGGAACGTCGCACGACGAACTGCGCGGAGCCGGAGCCGGTCAAGGTGCCGGACATCGCGATGGTTGTGCGCATCGCGCAGGCGTTGGGTCCTCGCCTTGAGGGAGAGACGAATCGGATCGTTCTCGCAGGCGGGTGGGTGAAGTTCGGCCAAGTTTCGATCGACCTCTCGCGGCGAAGGGCCATGTGGAGGATGCTCTGCGAGCTTGGACGCTTGCGTCAGGTCGGCGCTGCGCCGGCAACGGTGGAACGGTTGTTCGCCGTCGGTTGGCCAGGCGAGAAGGCGCACCCGGAAGCGGCTGCGAAGCGCGTCTACACCGGGATTTGGAGCCTTCGGAAAATGGGGCTGGCTCCCGTGCTGGAGCGATTTGCGGACGGGTATCGAATTGTTCCGTCCTGGGATGTGGACACGACGGATCCGATTTGAGGTTCTTTGAGATGCGCTCTCGGCCGCAAAACGTAGGTTTTTCGCGTGAAACGCACTGCTCTCTTCGTTTGCCTCGTTGCGGGCTGCTCCGGCAGCGACCTTGGTACTCACACTCAATCGATCGTCGGAGGCACGGAAAGCCTTGGCTTCTTGCCTGCGCAAGAGCGAGCGGTTGTTCGGATCGAAACGCGTGTCGAGAGAGGTGTCCTTCGCTGCTCCGGTGCCGCAGTTGCAGACCGAGCGATCGTGACTGCCGCCCACTGCGTGGTGAGCAACCACGACGGCTGGAATGCTGGCGAGGAGGCTTTCGTGCTCGCAAACGGCGAGGCGGTCACCGTCCTGGTTGGCGGCGATTCGTCCGAGCCCGAGTGCACGCTGAGCGTTCGTCAGATTCGTGCGCATCCCCAGCCTGTGGTTCGGGCGGAGATTGGATTGATCGAGGACGACCTTGCAGTGTTGGAGCTCGCCTCACCCCTCAGCGAGGCCTGCCCGAGCGTGATGCCGGTTTCGGTTCAAGCACCCGTCGCGGTGAACGAAACGGTCGCCGTTGCGGGGTATGGATTTCGAGATGAGGATCGCCGCGAGCAGGGACTTCGTCAGTGGACGAACGCGGTCGTGGACCAATCCGGAAGTAGCGTGATTTTGGCGACGACCGATTCGGGCGCTCTCCTCCTCGAAGGGGACTCGGGAGGTCCGGTGTTGGTGAACGCGGACGGAGAACCTCGGCTTGTCGGCGTCATTTCAACATCCGTCGGGTCTCGTTTTTCGGCGACGGAGCTAGGCCATCCCTTTCACCAAGCGTTCTTGGCCCCGATCCTCGAAGAGTACGCGGCGTGCCCGCCCGATCGCTGCGTCGACGACGGGCTGCTTCGCTGTGTTGACGGGGCCTATGCGTTGGAGTCGTGTCACTGTGCAGGCGGTGCCTGCGGCGTACCCGACGCCGGCGTCCCGGATGCTCCAACGGGAGACGCTGGCGTTGACGCCGCGTTCTCTGAAGGAGCGTCGGGCGGCTGTTCTGTTGCCGCCGCCGGCGATCCCGGCGTGGCTACGCTGGTGGCGTGGCTGTTCTGGCGACGTCGACCGAGGTTGCGTTGGCGTGACGACCCTTCCCGGACGAGTTCGTGACTCGTGCACGGCGCGAATTTATGAGCGTCTGTTAATTATTACAACTGAAGACGAACGTCCTGTTCTGAGGTAGTTTGAGTTGTGCGCATCGTACTTTTCTCTCTGGCCGCTCTCCTCCTCAGCTGCAGTCAATCGAGCGACCGGGAATCTGAGGACGCGTCGGCCGGGCGCGACACTGGTGTCGATGCGCGCGCCGACATCGAGTGCGAGCGCCTCCTCATCCCGTGTCTCGAAATGGGATGCGAAAACGGCTTCGTTCGCGAAGACGGATGTCCCACGTGTGAGTGCCTTCCCGATCCTGTTTGCGAGGACTTGCGTTGTTCTGCCGATTGCGCGAACGGGTTTGAGCGCGACGACCGAGAATGCCCAACCTGCACGTGCGACGAGGCCCCAGTGCCAGGGTGCGATGCAGTCGAGTGCTCGCTCTCTTGTGTCTATGGGTTTCAGACCGACGCCGCGGGTTGTCCGGCGTGCATGTGCCAGGAGCCGACGTGTCTTCGCCTCACCGACTGCCCGTTGACGGAGCAGTGCCGGTTTTTCGACGAGCCCGCCGAGTGCTGCCCCGCGGATGAGCGCTGCACCACGGGGGCACCACCGTGCGCGGGAATCTGCGTTCCTTTGAGGCTTGCGGATGACCCCGCGTGCATGGACGAGCCCGGCGTTTGCCGAACGCAGCTCCGCTTCGACTGCACAACGTCGAGATGCGATGAGCCCAGCTGCCCTCCGCCATGCCCCTGTCTTTGCTCAGAACAGCCCGGCGAGTAGGTCGCCGAAGAGATTCCTATCGGCGATGAAACTCGATTCGGTCGAGCCACTCTTCCGCCATGTTCCGAAGTCGCGGGCGTTCGAGCGCTTCTCGCCAGCGCTGTTCTGATCGCGAGAGATCGCCCGTCGCGAAGAGCGTGATGGCGATCATGCGGAGCGCCTCGTCGCGAATGCGTTCGGTCGGGAGGCCCCGGCGCTCGGCTTCTTCAATGGACGGAAGGGCGAGGTCGTACCTCCCTTGGGCCATGAGCTGGCGCGCTTCGAGGTAGCGACCGAGACCGTCGCCGCGAAACCGATCGATCTCTCGAGCAAGGTGGACCGCGACGGTACTGTTGACGCCTCGACCCTGAGGGCCGACGAGAAGGTCTCGGATCAGGCGCTCTTGGGGACCGCCGCTGCCGATGGCGAGGGACTTTACCTCCCGCTGGCGAGCGTCTCCGTCCGATTGCGCGCCGCGTAGGAGCTCGCGGTAGGTGTCGAGGGCGCTGGAACGCTGTCCGCGAATCCAGCGGGCGTCGGCGACTCGTTCTCGCGCTCGCCAGACAAGCGGTGGCGGCGCCCCTTCCACGGCTTCGAGGGCCGCAACCGCCGCGTCGAGGTCGCCCATTCGTGCGAGCGCGCCGGGTCGCGTGACCAGGGCACTCAGCTCCGCGGGTTCGATGGCCAGCAGCTCGTCGCAGGTGGCGACGACCCGCGCGTGATCGCCTGCCGCAAGGTCGGCGCCGAGCTCTCGTCGAAGACGCGCCAGCGCGTGCGGGCAGGTGCTCTGAAAGATGCTGGAGCGCGCGAAACGAAGCTCGGCCAGGTCGAGCGCGCCGGGCGGGAGCACCACCTCGTCGAGCGACGCGCGCCAGGCTGCCTCCAGCGTTTCCATGTCCTCGCCGAGGCTTGCGACGGTGCCACTTCGGTGCATTTCCCGGACGACCTCCGGACCGCGGGTGTCGAGGAGCCAGCGAACGAAGCTGCCCGCGCCCGTGTACGCCTGCGACGCTGGAAGCGAGAGAAACGAAAGCCCCATCAAGTCGTCGAGGCGCGGTAGGCGATCCATTTCTTTGAGCGCGCGGCAGTATTGATGGGGCGTCATCCCGTCCCGCTCGGGCCATTCGATCGCAACCGCGATGCCCTCGATGAGACCGGGGTTTGGCAGCCAGCCACCGATGGTTCCGGATACGCGAAAGGGGCCGACCGCCGCGTTTCCAGCG
>JBCDAA010000008.1:0-55849 GCA_039186435.1 Myxococcota bacterium
TCAGCGCGGAACGATTCCGGTGCAGTTTGCGCTGACCCCAATAGGTCCACACAGGGCCATCGAGGGTGGGCGTCCGATGCTCCGGCGGATACCCGAGCGCCAACACGACACCCGTCTTGGTCATCCCGGGCAGCGCCTGGCCCGTCTGAATCCCCTGCTGGTCGACCGCCGACATTTGCTGGGTATTGGGGCAGCCCTGTCCGAAGTAGCGGTTGATGTGCTCCTCGACCGGAAGCCGCGTGCTTCGATGAAGGATGTAGCGGTAGCGATTTCCCGCTTGATCCTCGAAGCGAATCTCCCGGCGGGAGACGCGAAGAATGCGCACCGGGGTGCAAACCGGAACCACCCGCGTGGCGCTCCATCGCTGGACGCTCGACATGATTCCGCGCGCGTCCGCACGAAGGTTGGTTTGAAGAACGAGATTGTCGGGGGTCTCGACGACGTAACTGCCGCCTCCACACCCGAGCACGACGAGAAGCAACCCTGCCCAGCGATTCATGACGGCTGTAGGATTGCAACCGTCGTTGCAAGATTCAAACGGGTTTTTCCTCATCACCTTGACGAGAAGCGCGCAATGCGCTCCGTTTGGCCCCATGATGCGCGTCCTCGCTGCGATCGCCCTCCTCACGGCCTGTCCTGGTGAGGGCGAGTCCACTCTTCCGGATGAATCGGGAGACCTCTCCGTGGGCTCCACGGTTGCCTCCACGAGTCACCTGGGCGGAACCCAGCCGGTCACCCCCGCGGTCGTCGGATCCCAGTGGAGCTTCGTCGAAGCCGCCTGCACCGAAGGTGGCGTCGATCTCGCCGACCTCAGCCGCACGATGGTGGTTCGCGGAGACGACGACGGTCTTCTTCTCGTCTTTGATCAGACGACCGGGCAGTGCACCGAGACGTTCGCACAGCACTTTTCCCCAGGTTCGAATCCGACCGACGAATGGGCCATGCGAGAAGAGACGCGCGTCCGCACGGGGAACTGCACGCACACCCCCGAAGCGAGCGAGCGCCCGGGCGACCTTCGCATGCGCGGCCAGTTCATGGAGGTCTATGTCCAGCGCTCCGCACGCTGCAACGGCCTCGAACTCAAGATGGTGTTCGCGCCAGCCCCCCCGGCCGAACCGGATGGTCAGCAGATTCTTCGGCACTACGCAGTCCACTTCAACCGACAGGATGCGCGGGCGGTTACCGAGCTTTTCGCGGACACGGGTTCTCTGGTGGAGCCCTTCAATCGCACTCCGGACGACCAGCCCTTTCGACACGACGGACGCGCCCAGATTTTCGGGTGGTTTCAGGAGAGCTTTTCCAACACGCCGTGGCTTGCCCTTCGCGTGATCGGCATCGAACCCGGGGAAACACCCGGGGCGTTCGTGATGGATTGGCACTACATGGATCCGCGCCTCGACGCGCCCTTTGGCGGTCGCAACCGCTTCACCATTGCGGGCGGCGAGATTTTTGAAGCGACGCTCGAGATCACGCAGCAAGAGATCGCGGTCGAAGGCCTCCAGCCGGAGGACGAAGCGGCGCCTGCTCCTGAAGCGGAAGACGCGGACGGCTAGAGCACTCCCTTGGCAGACGACGAGCGACCTCCGCGCGCGCGCGCTCGCCGGCCGAAGCGGAAATCGGCGAGCGGTTCTGCATCGAGCAAACCGGCGAAAGCAAAGGCGCGCGCATCCGGATCGCCCACCAAGTCTCCGACCAAGGCAGGAAAGAAGACTGCGAAGAAGGCCGCGAAGGCCGTGAAGAAGACCGCCAGCAAGCGCGCTCCATCGGCGCGAAAAGCGGCGAAGGTGAGTCGGCCTGCGCGTGAACCGAGCGAGCCGCCGGAACCAGCGGAAGGTCCGGTCGTCATCACCGGCATTGTGGGGCGCCTCGGTCAGCAGCTCTGCCGCGTACTCCACCGAACGCGCGGCGTCGTCGGCATCGACCGCCGCGCGTTTCCCGGACGTCCCAAAGACGTCGTTCACCACCCGATCGACCTCCGACGCAAGAAGACTCGCGACGTCTTCCGCATGGTGCGGCCCTCGGCGGTGCTTCACCTCGGGGTGCTCCACGATCCCCGCGCGAGCGACAAGGAACGTCACAAGTGGAACATCGTGGCCTTTCAAAAGCTCCTCGAGTACGTCGCCGAGTACGAGGTCCCGAAGCTGGTCGTTCTCTCGAGCGCGAACGTCTACGGACCGCAGCCGGACAACCCTCAGTTTCTCACGGAAGAAGCGCCGCTCCTCGGCGCGCAGTCGTTTCGAGGCATGCGCGACCTGGTCGAGATGGACATGCTCGCCCAGAGCTTCTTTTGGAAGCACCCCTCGACCGAAACCGTGATCCTGCGACCGGTTCACATCCTCGGGGGCGTGCGAAACGCACCGAGTAACTACCTGCGCCTCGAGCGTCCCATCACCATGCTCGGCTTCGACCCCATGGTGCAGGTCATTCACGAACGCGACGTCGTTCGCGCCGTCGTCCAGGCCCTCGAGCCTGGCGTTCGAGGCATCTTCAACGTGCGCGGCCCCGGCGAACTGCCCCTCAGCCGAATTCTTCGAATGCTCGGGCGACGTTCACGACCCGTACCCGCATTCGCGGCGCGCGCGGCCCTCGAGCGACTGTGGAAACTACGACTGACCTCGTTTCCTGCGCCGGAGATCGACTTCATCCGCTATCTCTGCATGGTGGACGACAGCCGCGCCCGCGAAACGCTCGGCTTTCGACCGCGCTACGGGCTCGAGGAAACCGTCCGCTCGGTTCTGAGCGAACGCTAGCTCGCGAACCAACGCACTCACAAACCGCAAAAGCAAATCGGCCCCCGCCCGCGAACGGGCAGAGGCCGAAAGGTCGTTTCGGGAGGCGCTGCTAGCGGCAGATTCCGTCGACGCAGCGGTCTCCTGCATCCGGGCAGTCGGCCGGGACCGCACACTCCGGGTCGATCTCATTGCTCGTGTAGCAGAGGTCGTCGTCGGCGCAGACGGTAAGGTTCACGTCGGTCATCTGACACTCCGTCGCCGACATCGAGGGGCACGGAGTACGGCAGGCGCCGTCTACGCAGATGGAGCCATCCGCGCAGTCTCGGTTACGCTCGCAGAAGGGACGACGACGCCAGTCGGGGCGACAGAACTCGTCCTCCGCGCAGTAGTCATCGGGGGTGACGCAGACCGACGCGTCGCCTCGGCAGTCGGGAAGGCAGCGGCCATCGACACAGCTCTCTCCGCCTCGGCAGCTCGTGGACGTCACACACTCACCCGGCGCGGGCGTGCAGAAGCCACCTTCGCAGGTCGCACCCGAACCGCAGGCATCGTCGGTGCCGCAGATGGTCGCGCATCCGCCGTCGACACACGCGCGGCCGGCGCCGCACTCGAAGTTGAACTGGCAGGTGTCCCCAGGACCTCGGCACAGACCTTCGATGCACAGCTCGTTCCCCGCGCACTCGGCGTTGTCGTCGCAGTGATCGCTCTCCGGAACGCAGGTTCCGCGGTAGTCGCACTCGAAGCCGGTGTCGCATTCGCTGTCTTCGGTGCACGTTCCCGAACCTACGCAGACGTTCGTGTCGTCTGAGCAGTACTCCCCGACCGGACAGTCGCCGTGAGTGCGGCAGGTCGGGACGTCCGGAACGCACACGTTGCGGTCGCAGCGCTCGTCCGTTCCGCAGTCACGCTCGTCAAGGCAGGCGCCGTCGGGAAGCTCGCACGTTCCGGTGTCCTCGAAGCAGACGAGGGGGTCCCCGCAGTCCGAGTCGTCGAAACAGGCGCAGCCGAGGCCGACGCAGCGACCAGGACCAGTGCCTTCGTCATCGCCCCAAACGGGACATCCCGAAAGGAACATGGTGAGGGGCAGGGCAGCGAGTAGGGCACGAGTCCGCATCAAGGTCTCCTGAGTAATCCGGGCGAATGCAATGGAAGTTTATGCGAGGTTCGTGCCACCCCTTCGGCACCCGTCTCACGACGGGTTTCGTCAATGATCACAGGAATGTGCTTCCTGCGCACCTGGCCAGTTCGTCGCGATCTCGCCTGGGGCGTAAACGGCGGTTCACGGCTGCAGCGGGCACTCGCGTATACTCACGAGCACTGAGCAGCCTCGAAGCTGCGACGCGACTCGGCCCAGCCTAGCGAATCGCAATGCCGTCGGGGACACCCACGAGCAGGGGAGGTACCGAGAGCGCCCGCCCCTCGCTTCGAAGCTGAAAGTGAAGGTGGCCGGACGTGTGCGCGATCCAGCTGCCACGCTCGACCTGCTGGCCCACCTCGACGTGCACGTCGTCGCAGTGCCCACTCAGGCTGATCCATCCGTTCGCATGCAGGATCGCGACGGTCTTGCCCATGCCGCGAAGTTCGTCACCGACGTAAACGACCAAGCCATCGGCCACGGCGCGAACCGCGGCGGACGAATCTGTATAGACGTTGATGCCGCGGCCCTCACGCCGAGCGCGCGTTCCCCCGCGAAGCGGCCAGAGAATGTTTCGGTAGTGCTCCCCCTCCACCGCGGCGAGATCGTCTTCGCTCGGGCCCGTCCGTAGACGCGCCCGCAGATGCGTCACGGTGCCAATTCCGCCGGGGGCCATCGCGCGACGTCGCGGCCCGCGATCGGGGACGAGTCGCTCCTGCAGATGCCCCGTCGGCTCCTCGTAGCTGTCGTCCGCAAGCATCGCGCGCCATTGACGGTACGCGTCGATCCACGGACGGCCATCAAAACGCGTCAGAGGATTGGTCGGCCTTCCGTTGATGCGGAGCTCGAAGTGAAGATGCGGGCCGCGGGAGATGCCGGTGTTTCCGACGAAGGCGATGCGCTCGCCCCGACGCACGCGCCAGCCGGGCTGCACCGTCGTTCGATAGTTGTGCGCGTACATCGACACCCAGCCGTTGGGGTGCACGATCATCACCATGTTGCCGAATCCGCGTACGCCGTTGTCGCTGTAGGCCACGATGCCATCGGCCACCGCGCGTACGACGGAGCCTTCGTCCGCCACGATGTCGACGCCGTTGTGCCGCAGGTCCGGACGCCGAATGCGCACGTAGCCAAACCCGCGCCCAAAACGGCCGAGCTCGACCGGCCATCGAAGATGCTCCGGCATAGATCCGCCGGCGGCTTCCACCCAGCGCGGCTCCGGGCGTCCGTGCAGAAGTCGGCTCGCGGTGAGGTTGGTTCCGAGGCCGAGCGCTTCCGCCCTCGTCTTTGCAGCGCCGCGCGACGCCGGAACGCGCCGGGGTCCATCGCTGAAGCGCGAGTAGTCATGACGCCTCGTTCGGGTGGGCTCATCGCGCTCCACGGCATCGTCCGCCACCGCCAGAGGCGTGGTGAGACAAATGACGATCGCAGCGACGAGGCGCATACCTTCGGATGCGGTATTGGAGGCCGATTGGTCAAAAAACTGCGGCGCTACGATTGGCCGAGGGCGGCATTGAGCGCTCATTCAGCAAAATAAGCTAATCTTTGCAAGCACCTACGCCACCACGCGAGCGCACCTTGTCACCGGGCGCCCGCTGGGCGATACCCCCTTTTCCCGGGCCCATCGGCCCCCTTTTTCCAAGGAGCATCCGGCATGAGCGAACCGATAAGGCGAGTAGGCGTCGTCGGCGCCGGCGTCATGGGCAGCGGCATCGCGGCTCACTTCGCCAACGCGGGCGTCGAGGTTGTCCTCCTCGACATTGTGCCCCCCAACCTTTCCGACGAAGAGAAGAAGATCCCCGCGAAACGCAACGCGTTCGCGGAAGGCGGTCTGAAGAAGACCCTCAAAGCCAAACCGGCGCTCTTCTTCCACAAGAACAACGCCACCCTCGTCGAGACGGGCAACCTCGAAGACCACATCGACAAGTTCAAGGATTGCGACCTCATCATCGAGGCGATCATTGAAAACCTGAAGATCAAGCAGAGCCTCTTCACGAACCTTGAAAAGGTCATCGGCGACGACACGATCATCGCGTCGAATACCTCGGGCCTCCGCATTCAGGACATGCTCGAAGGGCGGAGCGAGAGCTTCAAGAAGCGCTTTCTCGTGATGCACTTCTTCAATCCCGTCCGCTACATGAAGCTCCTCGAGCTCGTCGTGGGTCCGGACACCGACGAAGCCGTGCTCGGCCGCATCAAGAAGTGCGCCCGCGAACAGCTCGGCAAGGGCGTCGTCATGGGCAAGGACACGCCGAACTTCGTCGGCAACCGCATCGGCTGCCACTCCATGATGCTCACCATGCACACCATGGGCGAGATGGGGCTTTTGCCGGAGGATGTCGACGCGATCACCGGCCCGCCCATGGGGCATCCGAAGAGCGCGTCCTTCCGCACCGCGGACATGGTCGGCCTCGACACCTTCCTGCACGTCACCAAGAACTGCTACGCAGCGCTCGAGGGCGATGAGGAGCGCGAAGTCTTCAAGCCGCCCGCGTTCATGGAGGCAATGGTCGAGCGAAAGATCCTCGGCAACAAGACCAAGGGCGGCTTCTACAAGAAGACGCGCGAAGGCATTCAGACGATGGACTTCGAGACCTTGGAGTACCGCCCGAAGGGTGGCGACAAGGATCTCAAGAAGGCCATGAAGGGCATCAAGGGAACACCCGCCGAGCGCGTGAAAAAGCTGGTCGCCACCGAAGGCAAAGCCGGCGAGTTCGCGTGGAAGGTGCTCAGCCGTTCCCTCGCATACTCGGCGCGCCGCATCCCGGAGATCACCGACTCCGTGGAGGCTCTCGATGAGGCGATGAAGTGGGGCTACAACTGGGAGCTCGGACCCTTCGAGACCTGGGACGCCCTCGGCTTCGTCGAAACGGTCGAGCGCATGAAGAAGGACGGCACCGCCCTCCCCGCGAGCATCGACGCGATGATCGAAAAGGGCGCGAAGAGCTTCTACGACGGCGACAAGGTTTGGGACCTCGCCAAGGGCGAGTACGTCGCGCGGGATCTCGATTCGCGCGAGGCGCCCCTCGTTCACGTGCGCACGGGCGAAGCGGCCGTGCTCGCCAACTCGAGCGCAGAAGCGTGGGACCTCGGCGATGGCGTTCTCGGGCTGACCTTCAAGTCGAAGGCCAACAGCATCGACGACAAGATCATCGAGATCCTTCCGCAGGCGGTCGCCAAGGCGGAGCAGGAGTTCCGCGGTCTGCTCATCTACAACGAAGGCGACGCCTTCTGCGTCGGCGCGAACCTCTTCGGCGTGGTCATGGCCGCGCAGCAGAAGCAGTGGGACCAGCTCAACGCGATGATCAAGTCCCTTCAGGACGCCACGCAGCAGATGAAGTACTCGAAGGTGCCGGTCATCTCGGCTCCCTTTGGCTACGTCTTCGGCGGCGGCCTCGAACTCTGCCTCGCGTCGGACGGCGTGCAGGCGGCGGCCGAGACCTATGCGGGGCTGGTGGAGCCGGGCGTTGGCCTTGTTCCGGGCGGCGCCGGTCACGTCAACATGCTCTGGCGTGCGATGGAGAGCATTCCCGACGGCACGATGGTGGACCCGCAGGCCTTCGTGGCGCGGACCTTCCAGAACATCGCGCTTGCGCGGGTCGCAACCAGCGCGGTCGAGGGGCAGTACTTCGGCTACTTCCGCCTTACCGACGGCATCTCCTTCGACAAGGCGCGGCATCTCTACGAAGCCAAGCAGCGCGTCCTCGGCATGGCCGCGACCTACAAGCCCCGGGCGCCGCGGGAGTACCGCCTTCCGGGCGCAAGCGGCATCGCAACGCTCGGTTCGATGGTCGACGACATGGTCCTCAACGGCCACGCGAGCGAGCACGACGGGCTCATCGCGAAGAAGGTCGCGCACATCCTCTGCGGCGGACCGGGCGGCCACACCCGCAAGGTCACCGAGCAGGAGATGCTCGACCTCGAGCGCGAAGCCTTCCTTTCGCTCTGCGGCGAGAAGAAGAGCCAAGAGCGCATGCAGTACATGCTCATGAACAACAAGCCCCTGCGTAACTGATCCACCGAAAGCAACGACGGAGTAAGAAAGATGAGAGAAGTCGTAATCGTCGACGCCGTCCGCTCTGCGGTCGGCCGTGCCCACAAGGGAACCCTCAAATACCGCCGCCCCGACGAACTCGCGGGCGAGGTCATTCGCGGGCTTCTGGCCCGCAACCCCGAGCTCAAGGCGGAAGCCGTCGAGGACCTCGTCCTCGGCTGCGCAATGCCCGAAGGCGAGCAGGGTCTGAATGTCGCGCGCATCGCGGGTCTGCTCGGAGGTCTCTCCGAAGACTCGGGCGCAATGACCATCAACCGCTTTTGCTCGAGCGGCCTGCAGGCGATCGCCATCGTCGCAAGCCACATCTCGGCGGGCTGGATGGACATCGGCATCGCGGGCGGCGTGGAATCCATGTCGATGGTGCCCATGACCGGCAACAAGCCGAGCATGTCGCCGGAGGTGATGGAGGCGCATCCGACCGCGCTGACGCCGATTGGCACCACCGCGGAAAACGTCGCCAACAAGTTTGGCATCAGCCGCGAGGAGCAGGACGCGTTTGCCTTCGACTCACAGATGAAGGCCAAAGCGGCGCTCGAGTCGGGCGTCTTCAAGGACGAGATCGTCGAGGTCCATGGCGTTCAGTACGAGGGCAACGAGCAGAAGCTCGTTCCCTTCACGGTGGACGAGCTTCCGCGTCCGCAGACGACCCTCGAAGGGCTCGCCAAGCTTCGGCCGGCGTTCGCCAAGAAGGGTTCGGTCACGGCGGGCAACGCGTCGCCCCTTAGCGACGGTGCCGCAGCCGCGGTGGTGATGGCCAAGGAGACCGCCGAGTCTCTCGGGCTCACGCCCCTCGCGACCTTCAAGCACTTCTCCACCTGCGGCGTCGACCCGGCCATCATGGGCATCGGGCCGGTTCCGGCGGTGCAGAAGCTCCTCAAGCGCACGGGTCTGAGCATTGGCGACATCGATGTCGTCGAGCTCAACGAGGCCTTCGCGTCGCAGAGCATCTACGTGAAGCGCACCCTTGAGATTCCGGACGAGAAGCTCAACGTGCACGGCGGCGCCATCGCGCTCGGTCATCCCCTTGGGTGCACCGGTGCGAAGCTCACCGCGACCGCGCTCCACGAGCTGAAGCGTCGCGGCGGCAAGCGCGCCATCGTCACCATGTGCATCGGCGGCGGCATGGGCGCGGCAGGCCTTTTCGAACGCGCCTGAGTCTCGCGACATCCACGAAAAAACGGTCGGCCCTCGGGTCGGCCGTTTTTCGTTTCCGCGCTATGCGCGCTTCGCCTTGTATCCCTTCTTTTTCTTCTTCGCGATCCCGTCGTCGAACGCGGCTTTCGCAGCGGCGGCATCGGGAAACTGCTTGATGGAAACCGAGCCGTTCGAACCAACCTTGCCGTAGCGCGTCGCGACCATCTTGTTCACGTCGTCGCAGATCGCTTCCCAGAACTTCGCGGACGACCCGCTTTTGAGCTCGAGCCGCTTCTTTACCGCGTCTGGGTTGGGCCTCATGCCGAAGCAAATCATGCGTAGCTCCGGCCGCTCTTCGGCGAGGGCTTCCACAAAATCGCGCGTCAGCTGGGTGCAGAGGATCCACGCGAGCGATTTCTCCCACCAAAGATCTTTGGTCGGCTTGCCGGGGTTGAGGTGCGTGAAAACTCGGCCATCCTTCGTGCTCTTGTCCGTCCACACGGTCACCGGCTTATCGTCCTGATCCTCGACCAAAACATGGAGCGCCTCGAAGCGGGCCCCCAGCAGCTTCTTCTCCCCAGGTGACATCTTCTCGATCCAGATCGCACTTCGCTCGCGCATCGCGTCACGACGGGCGAGCACCTCCTTGGGGGAGAGGAGCCGAAGACCGCGCTCGCCGACGCGCCAGCGGACAGAACCGATCTCTCCCCAAAGCTCCTTGAGAGTCTCGGGAAGTTTCGACTTCAGCGCCTTCTCCAGCGCGGCAATGTCCTTTGCAGGCGCCGCCTTTCCAATCTGAACAGCGACGTCGTCCCCAAGAACGCCGTGCGCCTTGAGCTCCTTCTGCATCTCGCGAAACGCATCCATGTGCCACACGACGCTCTTTCCATCGCTTCGTCGGCGGGTGTGAAAGTAGTCGATGAGCGCGCGTTCTGTCGGCTTACGATGGCGGTCCATCCACTCGATGCAGCTGATGAAGCGCCCCGCCTTGAACCACTTGAGCTCCTGCGCTTCAAAGGCCTCGATCGCTTCAGCAGGCGTCGGAAAGGACTTCTTCTCGTGAATCCACTCCGCCTCGAGGATGCCGGTCATCGTTGACTTCGTTCCGGTGTGATAGGTGCGCAAGATCGCGCCCTTCCCGGTCACGTACCAAGGATCGTTCTCCGCAAAACCCTTTTCCGGATTGGCCCGCACACGCGCCATGAACTCGGCCGCCGCCGTGGCGTTCCCGAACGCGAGACCGACGCACCACGCGGACCAGGGGGACTGGCGCTCCGAATAGAAGTGCGTGTTGTTGGCGTCGCCCCAACTCACCACGCGCGCGCCGCAGCGAATCCACTCGCGCATCCTTCGCGCGGAGGAATCCCAGAACACAACTCGCTCGTCGAGCTTTGCGGGGTTGCCCTTGGTGAGGAACGTTCCGGCGTTTCGCAGGCAGTGACCATCCAGCGCGAAGGGCGGTTCGGTAACCTCGAAGCCGTCGTAGTAGTGTGCCTCGCCGCTGGCATCGCGAAAGAGCACCTCGTGCGTCTCGACGTCGACGAAGATTCGCGTGGCAACCGCGCCCCCCGCGAGCTCTTCAAGAAGCTTGTTGCTCGCCTTCTTTGGTTTCCCCGCGCGCTTGGCCTGCGCTGCGCCCGCCTTTGCCTGCTGCTTCTGACGATCGGCCTTGCCACTCAGAAGACCATCGAGCTTCTTGCGGAGGGCTTTGTCCTCGAAGGGACTATGCCACGGCGAGTCCCGGTCGATGTCCCAGTAGAGAGACTTCGGTGATTCCGAGATCGCTTCGGCAGCGGCCCAAAACGCGCGCGCCTTGTCGTTCTTCTTCGTGTCGATGGCGGCCTTTGTCGCGGTGAGGAAGATCCACTTCAGCCACCCTCGCTCGTCTTTCTTCTCCAGCTGCCACCCGAGAACCAGGTCAGCCAGGTCGATCAGAGGCTCGGGCTTTTTCACGAACTCGACCATCGACGCGGCGTAGTTGTTGGCAGCGCGCGCGCTCGGTTTCTTCTTCAGCATTGCGAGGGCCTGCTTGTGAATCTTCGCGCTGAAGATCTCCTCCACCGCGTCGCAGAGCCGCCAGAACTCCGTCTTCTCGGTGTAGAGCATCGAGAGGATCGCCGTGTACGACGAAGGCTTCCCGATGTAGCGAAGCGCGGCGTAGCAGTTCGCGACCACCTCCTCGTGACCGCCCTCCTCGAGGGCTGCGATCAAGGTCGCTTCGGCACCCGGATGATCGAAATAGAAGAGGGAGTGCCCGGCGACGTGGTTCCCCTTCTTGATCAGGGCGATCATTTTGCTGACCGCCGTTTGCGCCTGCGAGGCGGTCATCGTTTTGAGCATGTGGTGCTTGCTGCGCCGATCCCAAAGCTCGTCGAGGATGGCCTCCTTGCCCTCCTCGCGCCCTTCCCCGTCCAGGACCGCGATCAGTCGCGCGAAGACCGCCTTGTCGTGGGCGTGCGGCGAAAGCGCGTTGGCCGCCGCCTCCTTGACCTGACCCAGGTGGTAACCCGAGAGGAAGTCGCCCTCGCCCTCGTCGACTTCGATCACTCGCGTCAAAAGATCGATCGCATCGTTCTTCGTGGCACCGCGAAGGCGCTTCTTGATCGCGCGAACCCCGGCTTCCCCGACGGTGGTCACCCCGCGAATGAGGAGCGCCTCCCGCTCAGGATGAGCCGCGCCGAGCATCACGTCGATCGCCCACGTCAACGAGTCACCCTCGAACGCGTCGGCGCGACTAAGCACGCGCATCGCCAGGAGCACCTGTTGCGCGGCCGCGAGTTTCTTTCGGGCTCGCTTCGCGGCGTGCTTTACCTTTGTGTCGTCCGCCACGAGCCCTGCGACGATGGTCCCGATCTCCTCGATCGACCTGAGCATCCCTTCGAGCTCTTTTCGCTTCTTCGGCTTCGTCTCCCCCGCCAAGGCGATGGCGCAGTGAGCCGCCGAGTAGGCGTCAAACGCCATCAGCGTCGCTCCCGCCGCGCTGAGGTCGGCCTTGGCCTTGGGGTCCGTTTCAAGACTCGGAAGAAGATCGTGGATCGCCGGGCCGAAAACGAGCGGCTCGCCCCCTTTCAGGAAGGCCTTGAGGAATGCGCCGGCGCGCGAGGACTTCGTCTCGCGAAACTGGTCGACGCGGGCCTGCAGGTAGGTGACGCCGACTCCGCGCAAACCCGCGAGCTCCGACTCAACCACCGCCCAGCCACTCTCCCCGAGCTCGCTGGCCGATCGCGCAACCTGGAGCGCCTTTCGAAGTCCCTCGTCCTTCGGGTCGATCTGAAAGGCGCGAAGGACGTCCGCGAGCCGTACGGTTTTCTCCTGAAACGCGAGAATGTACGCGAAGAACGAACGGCGCGCGGTGAAGTCCTTGAGCACCTTCAGCGTTCCGCGTAGGCCGAGCTCGCCAAACGTATCCACGAACGCCTTCACAAGCGGCGTTTTCGTGGACTTCACCGCACCTACGACCTCCGCCCGGCGCGCATCGTCCCCGACCAGGGTGAAGTGCAAGAGCCAGTAGATCGCGAGGTGCGGATCATTGGCGAGCAGCTTCGTCTCCTTCTTGAAGGCGGTGTTCGCCCGTCGGTGCGACTTCCAGTAGCCGTAGTAGATTTCGGCAGCGGACTCCGCGTAGTCGCGCGGCGCACGCTTCACCCCTTTGAGCGGCTGCGCGAAGAACTGCACGAGCCACTGGTACCGCGCGAGCAGCTCCGCGCTCGTCGGCTGCGTTGCCGGCTTGGCCTTCGACTTCTTCGGACGATACTGCGCATAAAGATCGTCGACGTCGTCGTCCGTGCGGCGCGCCTTGGCGAGCTCCTCTTCAAACTCCACCCAGTCTTCGACGGTTGCAAAGCGGACCCACGTCTCCCGCGTCTCGTGATCCTGAAACCACACCTTGCCCTTCGGTTCCCGCAGGTCGAGTAGGTGGTAGTCGTCGCCCTCGTCATCGAGAATGCAGAACCCCGCGAGCGTTTTGTCGATGGCGCCGAAATACGCGTAGTTCGGCTTTAGGTGCGCGGTGACGAGGTCGGTCTCGTCCTGCGTCGTGAGGTTCTCGCGGCACGCCTTCGTCGCGCTGCGGGGGACGGCGACGCCGTAGAATCGTTTCATGGACATAGGTACCTCGGCGGTGCACGGGCCGTGCCGCCGGGGTGTGTATCCCTCTTGGTGTCGTGCGCGCAACTCTTGCTCGAACGCGCAAGCGCGAAGCGGGCCCGGCGCTAAGCCCCGCCACGCCGCCGCGATGGAACGGCGCGAGTCGTAAACCTGTGATAGCTAACGCGAGTGCGACGAGGTTTGTGGCTATTGATGCTCGCTTGCGGCACGAGCGCTCCTCCTGAAGACGGAGGGGTGCGTTCGGACGCCGCCCACGACGCGACCTTGGACGCGACCGTGGACTCGGACGCGACCGTGGACTCGGACGCGACCGTGGACACAGGAGATGCGCCGCGCGATGCAGCCAACGATTCCTTCGTCGATACCGGGGGAGGCGACGCGGCGGCACCGTCGCGGTGTGAAGCCGACGAGACACAGATTCGCTGTCCGCGCGAGACGCTTCAGATTCGCGATGGACTCACGGCGCTCACGAACCGCGACGTCCACTACCAGGTCCCGCTCGGCGATCCTCCGCCGGGGGGATTTCCGGTCGTCATCATGTTTCAGGGATCGCTCTTCAGCGCAGGCTTGAACTGGCTCGGCGTTCGCCCGGGACCCTTCGGAAACTACTATCAGGCCCAGACGTTGATGATGCTCCTCGACAGCGGGTACGCGGTCATCACGCCCGAAGCGCGCTTCGAGGGGTCGACGTTTTGGGACACCAACATCCCTCCCTTCTCCATCGCGTGGGAAACCTCGGGCGACCACCGCCTGATGCTTCGCCTCTTTGAGGCGATCGAAGCGGGTGACTTCGGTCCCCTCGACGCGGAGCAGCTCTACGCCACCGGCATTTCCAGCGGTGGCTACATGACGAGCCGAATGGCCGTCTCGTACGAAGGGCGCTTTCGGGCGCTCGCGATTCACTCGGCGTCCTACGCGACCTGCAGTGGCGCGGTCTGCCTGATCCCAGAGCTTCCACCGGACCATCCACCCACGATCTTCCTTCACGGCAGCCTCGACGCGGTGGTGCCTGTGTTCACCATGGAGTCGTACCGCGACACGCTTCGCGCCGACGACATCGAAGTCGAAACGGTCATCGACCCGGCCGCTGGGCACGCCTGGATCGAGGCTGCTCCTGGCGCGATCGTGCGCTTCTTCAATGGAGTGCGATAGCCGACGACCCGAGTGTTAAGCCGACGACCCGAGCGTTCAGCGCGTTTCGATTGTGGCGCGAAGCTCGTCGGAGTCGAATGCGCCCTTGACGAGGTAGCCGCGCACAAACTCGTATGCCTCGGCACGCTTTCGCTCCTCGGGCCGCTCCGATGACGAGTACATCATCACGACGCTGCCGGAAAAATCGTGAACGTTGCGAAGCTGCGCAAACTCCTCGAGAAACGTCCACCCGTCCACGAGCGGCATGTTGACGTCGAGAACGATCACCGCCGGCGGAAAACGAGTGGGGTCTGCACCAGATTGGGCTCGGTAGTCCGATAGGAACGACAGCGCGGCCGCGCCCGAATCACGTTCGACGATCGCCAGGTCTAGACCTGTCTCCTTGAGTTGGCGCTTCAGCAGGTATCGGTCCGCCTCGTTGTCGTCGACGATCAGAACGGAAATCATGCTGCTCTCCGATTGGGCAGGCGCACGGTGAACCTCGTCCCCTCGTGGGTGCTCACGAACGCGATCGTGCCGCCAAGTCGCTCGACGTGACGGTCCACGATCGCGAGACCCAGCCCAGATCCTCCCGAGACGTGCGGATGGAAACGTTTGAACATCGCAAATACCTCGTCGTGTGCCTCCGCTGGGATTCCTAGGCCGTTGTCTTCGACGGTGAGAACAACATCGTCACCGACCAGTGTTAGACGCGCATCGACGAAGCACTGAGCCTTGGAACCGTCCCGATACTTCAATCCATTGGACACGAGGTTCTCGAGAATCTGGGAGAGCCGTGTTCCGTCGACAACCAGAGGCGACTCCACCTCGGTCGCCATCCGCAGCTCGCACTCCTCGGCACGAAAGAGCTCCTTGAGCCGGCCCTCCACCCCGGACATCAGCGTCGCGGCGTCGTGCAGCCGCGAGTCGGCTTCCGAGAGATCCGCCTTCGCCAAGGCAAGAATGTCCACCACGAGCGCCTCAAGAACTTCGAGCTGCCGACCCACGCGGCGAATGTTGCTGTCCACCTCCTCGAGGTCGCCGGCCTCGAGGTCCTTCAAAATGAAGCTCACCAGTCGCCGGGACGACGTCAGCGGCCCCTTTAGATCATGCGACGCGCGATACGCGAACTGGGCGAGCTCGTCGTTTGCACGACGGAGCGACTCCGTTCGCTTGTCAACGAGCGCCCGGAGCTTGTGGTTTCGCTCAAGGTTGAGCGAGTCCTCCTCGATCCGCGCGGCGGCGACGCGGAGAAGCTCACCAAGCTCGCCCGATACGGAAAGCTCCGGAATCCCGACCGCCGTCTCCGGTCGCCGCTTCAGGAGTTCGATGAGACGCTGAATCGACCCCGAGATAGTTCGGGAGAGATAGGTGATGAAGAAGATGTTGAAGAGGGACACGCCCAAGATAATTGGGATGAGCGTCCGCAGCAGGAACGAAACCGTTTCGGTGATGGGTCCTTCGAACTCATCGGAGTTTTGACCAAACGCTTCCGAGGCGCGACGAAGCCGCACGATCAACTCGTCCCGGCTCAGACTTCCGGCGAGATAGCGATCAAGATCCGCGAGGGCCCGATCGGCCTCCTCGGCGTCGCGCGCGCAGATGTCGACGGCGATGTCGGTCCCGATCTGCCGCATGATGAACATGTCGATCGAGTTGACCTGCTCGAGGCACGCGATGGGCTGATCTCGAACCTTGTGAACCGCGCGACGAAGCTCCTCGACGCGGACCTCTCGCGAGCGCTCTGCCTGCGCCACCCGCTCCGCGAAGGCGATGTTGTACTTGAGGTGGAGGGTGTTGAGCTGATGAAAGGTCGCACCTTTGGAGAGCTCGAACGCCGACCACACGGTGATGCTGATTTCGACGATCGTGAGGGCGACGATAACGAAGAGCTTGTGGGAGATCTGCACGCGCGAGTGACTCGATGAGACTTATTGTACTTAAAGTGCAAGTTTATCAGAAGTCGAGAGAAACGCTCTCTTCTTCGGGCGCTCGGCAAGGTGGGTGTAGCCGTGCATAGTGATTAAGGGCCGAGCGGAACGTCCGCGCTCGAGGTCCGCGCCGATGTACGACAACATCTTTGAGGCCCTTCTCCGCGCGATGCAGCCTCTCGCGCACGTCCAGCAAAACCCCCGCTACCACCCCGAAGGCGACGCGCTCTTCCACTCGCTTCAGACCTTCGACCTTGCGGCCGACGCTGGGGACGCGCCTCACGTGGTTGCCGCGGCGCTCTTTCACGACGTGGGAAAATCGCTCACCGGGCCGCACCACGAACGGTCCGGCGCCGCCCTGCTCGCGCCCTTCGCGAGCGAAGCGACCTGCATGCTCGTCGCTCACCACATGGATCTTCTTCGCGATCCTGCGGCTGCGCGCGCGGGCGACGTCCCCCTCACGGAGCTTGAACGACTGCGCGCCTATGATGACCAGGGACGCCGCACCACCGCGGTCGTACCCACCCTCGAGCGCGCGCTTGGAATGCTCCTCGAACCAGGCGTCGCGGAAGCGTGGCTCTCCGACGTGCACCACGCGGAAGGATGAGCGCGCGACGGGAAGTTCTATGGGGCGACCTCGACATTCTCTCGGCGGACCGACTGTTGTGGTGGCCTCACGCAAAGAGCGAGGACGCCGATGCCGGGAGGGTCCGGCGAGCGGTTCAAACCTGTCTCACCGAGAAACAGCGCGAAGTGATCGAGGCGTACTACTTTGAAGGATGCTCCCAATCGGAGATCGCTCGGCGTCTTGGGGTTACACAGCAGGTCGTCCACAAGCGCATCTTCGGGGTACGGCGAAACGGGCGCTGGGTCGGCGGCGCGCTTCGGCGACTCGCGCGGCATCTCGGCTCATGATTCGAAACGACCCCCGAAAGGACGCCCATCGACGCGCTCGCAGCGAGCAAGTACGCCGGCAGATCGCGCGCGAAGCCGCCCGCTTGATGTACGAGGAGGAGGTTGCGCAGTATTTCGTCGCCAAGCGAATGGCGGCAAAACGTCTCTTTGGCCGCGGTGGGGCGCGCCGCATGCGTTTTCGAGCGCGGGACCTTCCCTCCAACGGCGAGATTCAAGCCGCGCTGCTCACGCTGGCCGACGAACGTGAAGGAGACGAGCGTCAGGCGCGCCTCGCTGAAATGCGGCGGGCGGCGCTTCGCGTGATGACCGCTCTCGAGGAGTTCGAACCGCGCCTGATCGGATCGGTGGCAACCGGTCATATTCGTCTCGGGTCGGACATCGACATCCAGCTCTTTGCGGAAGACCTAGATGCGCCGGAGGATTGGCTCTGCGCGCACGGCTGGCCTTATGTCCGCGAGGACGTACTCATTCGGCGTCCAACCGGATTCGTGACCTACCAGCACCTGCGCTTCGAGATCGATGGCGACGATGCTCCCTTTCCGGTGGAGCTCTCGGTGTATCCCCGCGCGGACCTTCGTCATCGGCCGCGGAGTAGCACCGACGGGCAGCCCATCGATCGGGTGTCCAAAAAGCGCCTCGAATCAGTGCTCCGCGAATAGCTAGACAGGCGTGACGGCGACGAGCCGCTCGAGGGCACGGTTTATCGAGGGCGCGTCGACTCCGTCGGGCACCGGCGCATCCTCGGGCCACGGGTAGAACTCGACGAGCATCGTCGCGAGCTCGGCCTGCAGGGCGGCAACCCCGCCTTCGAGAGCAACCGTTGTTTGAAGCGACTCCGGATAGAGCGCACGAGCCAACCCTTCGACCGAGGCAGCCGCCACGACCTCGCGCCAGAAGTCCGCTTCACGGCCGCTGTCGAAGATGTCGCTGAGGTAGTCCTCGGGGTGATCGCTCGCTGGCTCCATGGGGGCCGCTATAGCACGGCTGCCCGTAGCTTCGTGCGGCTACATCCCGAGAGCGGCAGCAAGCGCACTCGGACTGAGCTCGGGGGATCCACCGCCATCCGCTTCGGCGGCACGAACAAGCTCGACGATGCGCGCATTGAGCGGCGCCTTCGCACTCACCTTTGCTGCGAGCTCTGCGACCTCACCGTTCAGAAAGTCGACCTCCGTTCGCCGGCCACGCTGCAGGTCCTCCCACATCGACGATCGCGCTTCGGGGTCGACTTTGAATTGCGCGCGCGTCACGAGACGCACCAAAAAGGTAGGGAGTCGAAGCACGGTCGGCATCACCCCGATCGGTACGCCGCGAAGACTCGCCGGCTTGATGCCTGCGGTTCGTAGAACGGAGAGGGCCTCTTCGATCACCGCGGCGATGATCCGCCGGTACCCCGGGGTCTGCAGAAGCATCACCGTCGGGGCACCGCTTAGCGCACTCACCGCGTTGTTGAGATTGACGAGCAGCTTTGTCCACTGGTGCGGGGCGAGGTCTTCGTGCACCTCCGTTTCGAGGCCCGCCTTTCGAAAGACCGTAGCGGTCGTCTCCCCGCCTCGCTCGAGCTGCATCGGGCCCGTCATTCCGTTGTGAAAGACGCCCTCGCCCTTCGAAACAACGTTGAACCCCACGACGGCGGCCACCACCGGACGCGCCCCGAGATGCGCGCGAAGGGTCGGCGCATTTCGCACGCCGTTTTGCAGACTCACCACCGTCGCATCCTCCCGCAACACCGCCTGAAGGGAACGCGCGACGTCTTCGGTCTGGGCGCTCTTGACCGCCACGAGGACAATGTCGCACTCCGAGAGCGCTTCGACGTCGGTCGCAACACGAACTCGCTCCGGCGCTACGGGAAAGCGCGCATCGAGACTCACCGCCGTCAGGCCGTGCGCCGCAACCTCCGCTTGAAGACGCTGGCGCCCGACCAGCACGACCTCCGCAGCGTTCGCCGCCAGAATCCGCCCTCCGACGTAACATCCGATCGACCCCGCACCCATGACGCCCACCCGAAGCACGAGGCGAAGGGTACCCGATGCGCAACGCGGGTCGTCTACAACTTGCGGAGAAGCGTCGCGAACTTTCGTCGCTCGGTCGTCGATAGGGGGGCAAGCAGCTCCTCGACGATGTCGGACATGACATGCCGAATGACGTCGACCTTTTTGCGTCCCTTGGAAGTCAACGAGACGAGCTGCACGCGTCGATCGTCGGAGCTCGGCTGCCGCTTGATCAGCCCGCGGGACTCCAGCATTTTCAGCGCGCGCGTCATCTGCGACTTGTCACGCTGCATCAGGTCGACGATGTCCCGCACCGGCGCGGGCTCAATCTCCGCGAGCGTCGTGAGGATCATGCCTCCGATCGGCCCCACCCCGTCGGGATCGATTTCCTCGCCGGCGGCGTGCAAACGAGCCCCCACTCGCCGCATGAGTCGGTCCAGATGAAGCGCGACGTCATGCAGATCGGACATCGCTTGCCCAATTAGTGGACATCGTCCACGAATTATCGTTGACATTGTCCACCAACAATTGTGGACTAAGTCCACCAATCGAGCTCTTTCGCTCGAAGAGAGGAGGTCCCCATGGCGGACTACGCATCGAACGCACGGTACCAGGTCGTACCGCTCATGCCGATTTCCGTGGAGTCGACGCACACGGAATTCGTCGTCGATGGAGCGATTCCGGAGACTCTCTCCGGCCTTTACGTGCGGAACGGCCCCAATGCACTCGGCGACGCTCCCCCCTTCCTTCACTACTTCAGCGGCGAAGGCATGCTGCACGGCGTTCGTCTCCACGAAGGTCGCGCCGAGTGGTACCGAAGTCGCGTCGTTCGGGGTGGGCAGGTTGCCGAGCGTCTCGGGGAGCCGGACATCGGCGGCCCTGTTGCGCATGAGGTCGACGCGTCCCCCAACACCAACGTCATTCGGCTGGACGGCAAGCTCTACGCGACCATCGAAGGGGGCGCGAATCCGGTCGCACTTTCGAGCACTCTCGATTCGCTCCATCGCAGCGACTTCGACGGCGCCCTCACGTTTGGATTTACCGGGCACCACAAGACTGATCCGGAGAGTGGTGAGATCTTCGGTGTCGTTTACAGCAAGGCACTCCCGCTCGCCGCGCAAGTCGTGCGGCTGTCGCCGGAGGGCGCTCTTCTGCACTCCGTGGAGGTTCCCCTCGCTGGCGCCACCCAGATTCACGACATGGCGATCACCAAGAACTACGTGATCATCCTCGACCTGAGTGTGGTCTTCGATCCCGTGCTCTTAGAACGCACCACGCTTCCGATTCGATGGGATGGAGAGAAAGCGTGCCGGGTCGGCGTGATGCCGAAGGACGGTGGGGCGAGCGCCGTACGCTGGTTCGACCTCGAACCTTGCTACGCCTACCACACGCTAAACGCATACGAAGACGACCGCGGTAACGTGGTGGTCGACGTCAGCCGCTATCCGCGAGCTGCCGAACGCGATCTCTTCGGCCCCCTCGGGGACAGTCTCCCAACGCTCGACCGGTGGGTCCTCACGATGGATGGGTCGACGACCCGCGCTGTCGAAACCCGCCTTAGTGAACTCCCCCTCGACTTTCTTCAGGTCAACCCAAACGTCGTGGGAAGGCGCCACCGATACGCGTACGCCGTGGAAGCGAGCCTCGACCCCGCGTTTGGTGGCTGGGTACGCGTCGATACGGAAACGGGAGAGACGCTGCGGCAGGATCTGGGCGGCTCGTGGTGTTCCGAGCTGACCTTCGTGCCGCGGGGCACGGATGAGGACGACGGGTGGCTGCTCGGGTTTGCCTTCCTTCCGGAGCGACGTCGCTCGCGCCTGGTGATTCTCGACGCATCCAGCTTCGGTAGCGACCCCGTGGCCAGCATCTGGATCCCCGACCTCCACGTCCCGATTGGCACCCATGGGGGATGGTTCCCAGACCTCTAGACCGCGTCACTCTGTGCCGGCACGCAATTCGCACTGCCGAAGAAGAGTTTTTCGACGGTGAAAGTCGGCGGGATGGAAATCGCCGTGCCGTCCAGCGACGAAGAGGTGGAGGCTCGATGACTCGAACAATCGCACTGCTTGGCGTACTTCTTTGCGCAGCGCTTGGGTGCGCAGCTCCGCAGCACGCCCAACTCGAACACGCTCCGGAGTCTGCGGAATCGCGCGTGCTCGCTCAGCTCCGAGGCCATCTTCCTCGGGCACGTGCATGCCTTGGCGAAGAGGGCTCCGGACTCTTTCAGACGGAGTTCACCATCGGCACCGACGGCCGGGTTCGAAACGTCGAAGTGACGCGCAACACCTCGGGCAACGCCCACGCGACGCGGTGTCTTGAGCAGAAGATCGCGGCGCTCTACTTTCGACCCGCGCCTCCCGCCCCGATGACCCGACGCGAGACGCTCGTCTTTTGCGAGGAGGGAAGCGGCTCGGTCTGTCGTCTCGGCCCGGTTCATCGGCCGGATGGCACGCGTGCCGATGGTCGCCTCGCCGCGGGTGTTCGCGACCTCGAAGCGCGGGTTCTCGCATGCAAAGCCGACCGCGCCCCCGATGCGCGGGGTGTCGTTTCGGTCGAGTTGACCATCGGTGCAGGCGGCCGGGTCGCGTCGGGCTGGGTGCGCCATGCGTCCAACACCGAACTTCGCTCCTGCAGCGTCGCCCCCGTCCTTGGCGCGCGGGTCGCCGACGAGCTTCAAGAGACGCAGCGCGTTCGCTTTACGCTTGGCCTGCGAGCCTCCGCTCCGCCTCGCACAGCTCAGAGCGCGCCGACTTCTTTGTAGATTCCGGCGTGTCCGAGCGCGGCCTCTTCGTGCTTGAGGGCGCCAACCGCACGCCCCAACGTCTCTCGTGCGGCCCGGAGCGACTCTCCGCGAACCGTGCCAAAGAGCGCGCGCGCAACCACCGGATCGGCGCCGGGAAACTCGTTGGAAAAGCGCGCCTGCCAACGCTCTCGAAAGGCCGCGAGCTCGCCGCCGAAGGACACACGCTCGGGGGCACCAACGAGCAGAAACTCATCGCCCCCATCGCGGATGACAACCGCGTGTTCGGTGGCAGCGAGTTCCGTCGCAAAGCTGCGGAGTACGGCGTCACCGAGGTCTTGGCCAAACCGGTTGTTGAACGCCCGAAAGCCCGCGAGATCCATAAATGCGATCGGGCACGTCGCCGTCGCAAGACCCGGGAGCTCTTGCATCAGCCGCGAGAGCTCCACGAAGTAAGCATACGAAGGGAGCCCGGTTTTGTGGTCGAGGCTTCCCTCCCGCGGATGCGGAAAACGAAATCGCGCAAAGAAGGGTCGGCTCGCGCGGTCGAGATATGCGTCGATCGCGTCGGTCAGCCACGGAACCTCCGGCCCCAACGCGCGCCAGGTACCGTCCGTGCGCTGCGCGTCGGCAAAGAAGCGGACCGTCGACGACGCGTCGAAACTAGGGTCGATTCCCGCGAGCAGGTCGCTCGCCGCCCACGTGGTGAGGACGTCCCCGGCCTCGTTGTCATCCCCCCGCCCGCCGTCTCGGTGCGCCTCGCGGACGAAGGTCGCAAGGTCCGAAACCACCCGCGTGTCCTGGCCAAGCGCGAGAAGCCCTTGGGCGAGCATCGCGGTCGCACTCACGAGGGGCACATCGTGAAATGGAAACCGGCGTCCGCGGACTGACCCTTCCCGGCGTGCTTCAGGCGTGTAGCAAGCGGCGATCGCGATCGCGAAAGGTCGCATTCGCGCGAGCGCGTGCGAACGCCGACAGAGACAGCAAAGCGCGAAGGTGTCCTTCCACGCATGACTGGCTTGAACAAAGGTCGCGAGGTCGCGCCGAAAGATCGCTTCCGCTTCTTCGAGGAGCGGCGCGGCGACGGGATCCTCGGCGTATCGACTCAGCACTTCGCAACCATCTGCGATGCTGATGGGAAGCGTCAGCCGAAGCTCGAAGGCTTCCCCCTCTCGCGAGATCACCCGGGCATCTTTCGGGCGCCATGGTTTCCACGCCTCCCAAGGCACGGCGTACTCCGCACCGCCGGCTCGCGCGTGCGTGAGCTCCCAACGATAGCGGGCGTCACTCACCAGGCTCCCCGGCGAACGCTTTGTCCAAAACGCAAAGACCGCCGCCGGATCGACCGCGAGACTTAGCCGGTCGGCCGCGAGCAGGAGCGACGACGCCATCGGACTACGCGGCGAAAGCCCTTCCACCAGTTGCCGAAGAGCTTCGGCGGCGCGACCACTCACCTCAGCGCAACATCACGAGGCGGGCTCGTGAAAGGGCCCGGTGACCTCGTAGGTGATGCCGTTGCCGTCCGTGCCTCGCTGCGAGCTGAAGTAGAGGCGCGTGCCGCTTGGATCAAACGCGGGCCCAGTGATTTCGGAACTGTCCTGCCCCACGATCTGCATCACGGGAAAGGGATCTCCGTCGGGCGGAATCGCAACGATCTGCATCGACCCCCCGTCCTCCGCGACCAGCACGTCCCCGCAGCAGGAGACGGTGATGTTGTCGACGCCGGTCAACGGTGGATCCGCAAGGGCCTCGCCGTCGTAGAGCACCGAGATGGTGGACGCACCGATGTCGAAGGCCCACACGCGCGTCGATCCCTTGGTGCTGAAGTAGATGATGTCGTCGTGGTACCAAATGCCCTCGCCGCCATCGAACGCGCGACTGGAGTCCACCTGGCGCCTTGTCGGTGTGCCGTCCACGTTCTGCGGGTCGGGAACCGCCGCCCAGGTGACGTTGCCGTCGCCGTCCACGACCGCGACTTCGAGCGTTCCCGCTTCGAGGTTCGGGAATCCGTTCGGGTTCATGCCGTCGGGGACGTAGCGATAAAAGCGTCCGTCACCCTCGTCCTCGGTGAGGTAGAGGTGATTTCGAACCGGATCGACGGCGACCGCCTCGTGCTTGAAGACGCCGAGCGCAGGCCGAGCGACTGCTGGCTGCTCGCCCCAGGGATCACACTCGTACACCATCCCGGCGGAAATCTCTTCGCAGGAGAGCCAGGTGTGCCAGGGCGTCAGACCCCCAGCGCAGTTCACGTTGGTCCGCTCGAGGATCCCGTAGGCGCTGGTGATGTTCCCGGACGCATCGAAGCGGATCGCGCCCACCCCGCCGGTGATCGGAAACTCGGAGTTCGACGTGTAGATCCAACCAAGATCCTCGGTGCGAAAGGTCGCGCCTCCGTCGGGGAAGCCGTGCCAGGGGTGCGACGTGCCGGCGATGACCTCGCCCGTGGTGGCGATCACGCGGGATGTGAATCCAGCAGGAAGACGCACGCCGTTCGCGTCTGGATCCTGAAGCGGGCCAATGTCCGCGATCAGCGAACGAAGAGGCGGCGCCGCAGGGATGTCCCGTGTCATGAACGTCGTGGGCCCCGCGTCGACGCCTGTGTCGATCCCGGTGTCGACCCCCGTATCGGTTCCACTATCGGTTCCGCTGTCCGTTCCACTGTCGGTGCCGCCATCGTCGTCACCGCAGCCAGAAGCCGACGAACCCGCTAACGCTGCGGCAAACGCCGCGAGGCCACCGTGGACAAACTGCCGTCTTTTAAGTTCTTTCACGCGCACAGAATGCCACATTCGCGACGAGGCGAAAGGGGTCCTTGACCCCCTCACTGGCGTCACTACGATGGCGCGGGCCGTGCCCCTTTCCCCCGACGATCCGGCTCTCGGCCTCTATCAAGTCCTTCGTGACGACGGGTCCATCGACGCCGAGCGCGACCCGAATCTCGACGAAGCGACGTTGCGGTCGATGTACCGTCACATGCTCCGCATTCGCCTCATCGACGAGCGGATGTTGATGCGTCAGCGCCAAGGCAAAGTCGGCTTTTACGGTGCGAGCACGGGCCAGGAAGCCACGCCGATTGTGACGGGCCATTGCCTGCGCGAAGAGGACTGGGTGTTTCCGGCGCTTCGGGAAGCGTCCATCATGCTCGTTCGCGGTTTTTCCCTCGAGAGCTGGCTCGCGCAGATTTATGGCAATGCGGGCGACGTGATGAAGGGTCGCATGCAGCCGATGCACATGGCTGCACGCGCAGTGAATCAGGTCTCGTGGTCGTCGTGTCTCGGGCCGCAGCTCCCGCAAGCGGTCGGCTGCGCGTGGGCGATGAAGATCAAGAAGCAGCCTGGGATCGCCGTGACCTTTACCGGCGACGGCGCGACCAGCGAGCCCGATTTTCACGCCGCCATGAACTTTGCCGGCGTCTACTCGCCGCCGGTCGTCATCATCTGCCAAAACAACCACTGGGCCATCAGCGTGCCGAGCTCGCAGCAGACCGCTTCGAAAACGTTTGCGGTCAAAGCGTACGCCTACGGGATTCCCGGGATTCGCGTGGACGGCAACGATGCGCTCGCCCTGCACGCCGTGATCAACCAGGCCTGTGAGCGGGCACGCCGCGGTGAGGGTCCAACCTTCATCGAATCCGTGACCTACCGGATCGGCGCCCACAGCTCGAGCGACGACCCGACGCTCTACCGTAGCGAAGACGAGGTCGAGGCGTGGCGCCGACGCGACCCCATCGCCCGCTTCGACGCGTATATGCGCGGTCGCGGGCTGGTCGACGACACGACCCGGAGCGCCCTTGAAGCCGAGCTCACCGAAGAAATTTTGGCGGCCATTCGCCGCGTGGAGACCCTGCCGATGCCGGAGCGCGACACGCTTTTTGACGACGTGTTCGCAAAGCGCCCCTGGCACCTTGAAGAGCAGGCGGAAGAGCTCCAGATGCACCCTGAAGCCCCGAAACACTGACCCCCTACGAGACGGAGAGACGCATGGCGAAAGAGACCTACGAAGCGATCGTGATCGGCGCAGGACCCGGCGGGTACGTCGCCGCGATCCGCTTGGGTCAGTTGGGCATCAAAACGCTCTGCGTCGAAAAGGAGTACTGGGGCGGCGTGTGCCTGAACTGGGGATGCATTCCGTCCAAAGCGCTGATCGCCGCGTCCGGACTTGCCCATCGCATGCAGCATTCCCAGCACATGGGCATCACGGTCGAGGGACTGAAGGTCGACGTGGCCGCGATGCAGAAGTGGAAAGACGGCATCGTGAAGAAGCTGACGAGCGGCGTGAAGTCCCTCGTCAAAGGAAACGGCGCAGACCTTGCGTTCGGCTCGGCCCGCTTCGTCAACAAGACGACGATCGAGGTCACCGACCCCGAGGGAAAGAAGACGCAGTTCGAAGCGACGAAGGGCATCATCGTCGCGACCGGAACGAGCATCATTCAGATTCCGGGCTTCGAACCGGACGGTGATCTCGTGATCACCGCGCGGGAAGCGGTCTCGCTCCAGAAGGCGCCCGAGCACCTCGTCATCATCGGCGGCGGCGTCATCGGGATGGAGCTCGGCATGGTCTACCAGAAGCTCGGCACCAAGGTGACCGTCGTCGAAATGATGGACCAGATCCTTCCGGGCACGGACAAGGACGTCCTCCGGGTGATCAACAAGCACTTCACGAAGGGGGACAACCCGGCGGACGTGCTCACGAAGGCGAAGGCGTCGAAGCTCGAAAAGAAGAACGGCAAGGCCTACGTCACCGTCGAGCACGAGGGGCAGAACAAGGTCCTCGAAGCCGACAAGGTTCTCGTCGCGGTCGGTTTTCGCCCGAACTCGAAGGGCCTTGGCCTCGAGGATGTCGGCGTGAAACTCGACGGCCGCGGTCACATTGAGGTGGACGCCTACCTTCGAAGCAACGTGCCGAATATCTACGCCATTGGCGACGTGACTGGCGGCCCCTACCTGGCTCACAAGGCCAGCAAGGAAGGGGAGATCGCAGCCGAGGTCATCGCGGGACACAAGGGCGCGATGCTCGACATCGTGGCGATGCCGGCGGCGATCTTCACGGAGCCGGAGATCGCGACCGTGGGCCTGACGGAGACCGAAGCAAAGGCAAAGGGCCGCGAGTACAACATCGGCAAGTTCCCCTTTGCGGCGAGCGGACGCGCGATGGCCGTCGACAGCACGGACGGCTTCATCAAAGTGCTCACCGATCCGAAGGACGACGACAAGGTCATCGGCGTGACCATCGTCGGACCGGAGGCCGCCGACCTGATCAGCGAGTCGGCGCTGGCGATGGAAATGCACGCGTACGCCGAAGACGTCGCGCTGACGGTTCATCCGCACCCCACCCTCGGTGAAGGTGTGATGGAAGCGTTCAAGCACGCGCTCGGCGAAGCCGTGCACATCATGAACAAGAAGAAGTAGCGCGCCCGCGCGCCTTACACGACTCTTATGCGCCCGCTGCACGCCCACCGTCTCGGGACCGTTCCCTACCTCGAAGCCCACGCGCTTCAGGAGCGGCTCGTCGCGGCGCGAAAAGACGGTGCGATTCCCGACACGCTTTTGCTTCTGGAGCATCCGCCGGTGGTCACCCTCGGTCGGGGCGCGAAGGACGGGAGCAATCTTCGGGTGAGCCGAGAGGAGTTCGCGGCTCACGGCGTCGAGGTGCACGAGACCGGTCGCGGTGGCGACGTCACCTATCACGGTCCTGGTCAGATGGTCGCGTATCCGATCTTGGATCTCGCCCCGGACCGAGAGGATGTACGCAAGTACGTCGCGACCCTCGAGGAGACGATGATACGCCTTGCGGCGGACTGGGGCGTCACGGCAGAGCGCTTCGAAGGGTTCAACGGCGCGTGGGTTGAGCCGAAAGTTCGGCCCCGAAAGATCGGCGCCGTCGGCGTGCGGATCAGCCGGTGGGTCACGATGCACGGTCTCGCGTTTAACCTCGCCCCGAACCTTGCCCACTTCGAGCTGATCGTCCCCTGCGGTTTGCACGGAAAGGGCGTGACGAGTCTTCAGCGCGAGTGCGAGGCCAGCGAGCTACCGACTATGGAGGAACTCATGGAGCGCGCGGGCGCACACTTTGCGGAGATTCACGCCTCCGAACTGATCTGGCAGCCCGCCCTGCCCTGACGCGTTTCGGGCGCGTCGATGGGGTGGCCCTCCCGAGGCAGAAAGTAGCGCAGCACGGGAAGCAGCCGTCCTGCCTTGGGATCGGGCACCCGTCCTTGGCTCATGCGCTCGAGCTGCGCCTGGTACCAGGAGCCCTGAATCATCGTGTCGAGGTTCTTGAACCCGGTCGCAAGCTGAATCGAGCGTGCGCGGCTGGTTTCGTCCGCGAGCAAACGACGAGGAAGGTCCGGCTCGATCGCGAGCGGTCGCGCAATGCCGACCACGTCGACGGCACCCGAGTCCAACGCGTCGCGCATACCGCGGCTGCTTCGAAATCCGCCCGTAACCATCAGCGGAACGCGCGTTCTCGAACGCACCTTTTCGGCGTACTCGAGAAAGAACGCCTCGCGCGCGCGAGTGCTCTGCGCCTTCGGCTCCGTCATCATCGCAGCGGTTTCGTAGGTGCCGCCGGAGACCTCGAGAAGGTCGAGGCCCTTGCCGTCGAGCACGCTGACCACCGCCATGGACTCTTCCTCGGAAAAACCGCCGCGCTGAAAGTCCGCGCTGTTGAGTTTCAGGGCGACCGCAAAGCTCGGTGACACCTCGCTTCGAATCGCGCGGATCACCTCGAGGAGAAAGCGCCGGCGCCGCTCGGGACTCCCGCCCCATTCGTCCGTGCGCTGGTTGGTGATGGGCGAGAGGAACTGGCTGATCAGATAGCCGTGCGCACCGTGAATCTGTACCCCGTCGAAGCCGGCCGTTTCGAGAATCGAAGCGGTGCGTGCGAAGCGGTGCACGATGCCCCAGATTTCGTCTTCGTGAAGCTCACGAGGCTTGGCGAAGAACTGGGAGCCAAAGCCCTTCATCGCGATCGCAGACGGCGCGACCGGTCGCCGGGAAAGAAACCAAGGCGCCTGGCGGCCGGGGTGATTGATCTGCACCCACACGGTTGCGCCGCCTCCTTTGGCATGCCGGGCCCACGCTTTGAGCCCTGGAAGATGCCGCTCATCGTCGACGGCGACGTTGCCGGTTTCGCCGAGTTCTGCTGGATCGACCATGACGTTGCCGGTGATGAGGAGGCCCGCCCCGCTGTGGGCCCAGTGATCGTAGAGGGCGAGGAGCTCTCGGCTCGGTGCGCCTCCGGGGGCGGCGATCCGCTCGCTCATGGCGGCTTTTGCAATGCGGTTGGCGAGCGTCGCACCGGAATGGAGCGTGAGGGGACGGTCGAGAGTCATGGCACCATTTTCTCCGCCAGACGGCGGGCAGCTTGAATTGCGAGGTCGCGATCGGAGACGGTGAGATCGCCAACGTTGGCGCGACCGGTGGAGGCGAGCGAGACGAGTCCGTGGAGCCCGGCGTAGAGGAGCCGCGCGTCCATCGCGGGATCGTCCGAGCCGAACTCTTCTACGCGATCGACCACATGCTCCCAGAGCGTAAGGCCGGGTGTCGGCTCTTCGAAGACGCCGAGAGAGCGTAGGCCGTCCCAGTCGTAGCGCCGCTCAAACATCAGCGCGTAGAGGTCGGGGTGGTCGAGGCCAAAGGCGACAAAGCGCGCCGAGAGATCTGGAAGCGATCCGCCACCGAGCAGATGCACGGCGAGGCGCCGCGTCGCGGCTCCGGCGACGGCGAGGAGAAACGCGTCGAGGGAGCCCCACCGGTGGTAGAGCACGGAGGTCGTTTTTCCGAGAAACTCCCCGAGGCGACGCGCTGTGAGATCGGCAGCGCTCAAGCGACCGTCCGCTAGGGCGCTGCAAACGGCTTCCGCCGGGTCGTCGACTGCCTCACGTAACATTGTTACGTCATGACGTAACACCGTTACGTTCGCGCGCAAGAAGGTCGCGAGAGCGATTCTGGTCGCGGGAGAAGGGGGCGCCGAAAGTGACGAAAGTGACGCAGAGCGTCCCTTCGGGAATGCTGCAGTTTCGGTGACTTAGGCACCAAACTGACGAAAGTGAAGAGGAGCAGGTTGGGCGGCCGCTAACCTGCGCGTTAGGCCTGCCGCTAACCCAAGAGTTCGCGGGCGGCGGTCGCGAAGATGTCCGCGAGCTCTCCGTAGAGCGAGTGACCCTCGGCCTCGGTCGCTTCCGCCGGAAACCCGAAGTACGCGGCCGGTCCGCCCGCCTCGAGAAAGTTCTGCTTTCCTTCGCGAATCGCCGTCGAAAGCGAGTGCGGGTTGGGCGCGAGCGACTCCGCAATCTCCCGCCGGACGTGAAAGGGATCGGCTGCCATCACCAGACTCGTCTCGTAGCGCCCGGCGTGACACGCGCCCGACTTAAACTCGTCGCCCAGGCGAAGCGCATGCGGTTTCTTCGTCACGTCCGGAAACGCAGCCTTCGCGCCCTCCGCGATCGCCGCCTTCATTCCCGCGGTCAGCGCCTGAAGATTACCCGGCTCCAGATGCGCGTTGCAGAGGACCACGCCGGCAAACCCCGAACGCACCGCACCGAGGATCACATCGCGCGTCAGCGCGGTCGCGGTTTCGAGGGGCAGGCTCACCGTCCCCGAGAACGACGCCGCAAACTCCGTGACCGCGTACGCAAGAGGCGGCAGCACCGCGGAAGGCACCTTCTCCGCGCGCAGCGTCTGCACCGCTCGAAGCGCAGCCGTCTCCGAGATGATCACGTCGGTGGCGAGCGGCAAATGCGGGCCGTGCGCCTCGGTCGCCCCACAGGGCAAGAGCGCGACGCCCCCCGCGAAGGCCTCGGCCTCTTTCCAGGTGCACTCCGAAAGACGAAGGGGCGTCATGCCTGCTCCTGAAGCACGCGGCGCATGATCTTTCCGCGGTCGTTCCGCGGTAGGGAGTCGACGAAGGCGACCCGTCTCGGAAACTTGTAGCGTGTCAGCCGCGTTTTCGCGTGCTCCTGAAGCTCGGTCACCAACTCGTCCTTGGCCTCAACGCCCTCGCGAAGAACGACAAACGCCATCGGCACCACCAGCCCCGCGCCGTCGTCCACGCCAACCACCGCGCACTCTTTCACCGAGTCGTGGGTTGCAAGACAGTCTTCGATCTCGAGCGGACTGACGAACTGCCCGCGCACCTTGAGCATGTCGTCGTCGCGTCCGGCGTAGTAGTAGTAGCCGTCCTCGTCACAGCGAAAGAGGTCGGCGGTCACGCACCACTCGCCGTGAAAGGTCGCCCGGGATTTGTCCTGGTCCCCCCAGTAGCAAAGCGCCGTCGAATCGCCGCGGACGTGCAGGCGACCGATTTCCCCCGGCGGCGCCTCCGTTCCATCGGGACGCATCACTTTGGCCTCATAGCCTTCCACGATGCGCCCGAGCGACCCGAGCTTCACGTCGCCGAGGCGATTCGTGATGTAGATATGAAACATCTCCGCCGAACCGATTCCGTCGAGGATTTCCGCGTTCGGCCAGCGCGCCTTCCAGCGCTGGTAAAGCTCCGCGGGAAGCGCCTCGCCCGCGCTGAGGCAGATCCGCACCTTGGAAAGATCCGCATCGCGCTCGCTCTCGCACATCTGCCGAATCATCGCAGGGACGTTCGTCAGCACCGTGACGCCGTGCGCCTCGATGTGGTCGAAGAGGCGCTCCGCAGTCGGCTTTTCCGGAAAGAGCACCGCCGTTCCGCCCACGGCAAAGGGGAACATCAAGTTCGTGCCCGTGCCGTAGCCGAAGAAGAGGCGCGACACGCTCACAAAGACGTCGTCCTCACACAGCCCGAGAACGCGCTTCGCGTAGACTTCGGTATTGAACGCGAAATGCCGATGGAGGTGCACCGCGCCTTTCGGCTTTCCGGTTGTACCGCTCGTGAAGAGCCAGCCCGCAATGTCGTCGCGCGATGTATCCGCGTTGGCGAACGCGTCACTGGAGGTGTCGAGCGCATCTTCCCAGCGCTCCCACCCGGCGGGCGCTTCGGCGGCACCGACAACCATGCGCACGCGGCAGCGCGGATGCTTTTCCATCAGCGGGCCGAGCCGCTCGAGGGTTTGCGCGTCCGCGATCACTGCGCGGCATCGCGTGTAGCCGAGAAGGTAGTCCATGTCGTCGGCCGTCAGCAGCGGGTTTGCCATGCAGAACACCGAACCGTTCTTGAGAACGCCGAACCACGCCTCCACGAAGGCGACGCCGTCGAAGAGCAGCATGAGCACGCGGTCTTCGACGTCGATTCCGCGCGCTTCAAGGGCCGCCCGAGCGCGATTGGAACGGCGCGCGACATCCTCGTAGCGATACACCTCATCGCCCACGATCACGGCCGGTCGATCCCCTCGACCTTCCTCGAGGCGCGCGTCCAGGTAGTAGTGGGCGAGGTTGAAGCGCGCGGGAAACGTCGGGCTCATCGCCGCGATGCTAACCGGCTGCGTCCTCAGGCTCGAGCTCGTCTTGGAGAAAATACCGCAGCGCGCTTCGCCCGAGCGCAAGGGTGCCTGCGCCTGCGATTCCAGCACTTGCGATGCTTCCCATGCCCGGAACGAGTTTGACGATCTGCTGCGCGCCCCAGCGGAGCCCGAGGCCGGCGCTTCCGACGACGCCGACGGACGCGATCCACTCGCCCGCCGTCTTGGTGTCCCAGCCGCGACCGGAGAGATACGCCAGCGTTGTCACCATCATCCCCTGAAGCGGCGCAAGGACCGCGATATCGCTCAGCGGAAGCGGCGTGATCGCCACCGTGACCGCGAGGGACGAACAGGAGCGGACGACGTCCGTGCCCACACGCCGGCGCGCTTTGCGGGCGTCGACCAAGGCGCGGGCACCTTCCACACGCGCGGCTTCGGGCAACGCGGCGGCAAGAGCTTCGGCCAACGCCTCGATTCCGACCGGCTCAATGGCCAAGCGCTGCTCGGACGGGGACGAGGTCGCAATCGCAAAGTGCGTTTTGGGGAGCGACGCTTCCCTGAGCTGCTGCGCCAGCCCTTTGCGCGCCGCGTCGACTGCGATCTCTTTTTCGGTCGGGTACGGAGCGGCTGCCGTCGACGGTTCGAGGGTGTCGATCTGCGTCAGGACGGAGACGAGCGGGAGGTCTGGCTGCGCGCTTCGGAGCGCGGTCGCTGCTTCGAGGTGCAGCCCCAGGCCCTGTTCGACCTCCTCGGGGGTAACGACGAGCACCAGCAGGTCCGGTGTGCGTCCCGCCGCATGAAACGCGTCTTCCGTTTTCGGTCCGACATCGAGCTCGAGCCAATCGAGCCGGCGTCCTCCCGCGTCGATCTCGACCCAGCGACCCTGCGTGGACGAACCCTGCGTCGGCGGTCCCACCGCGAGAACCGGCACGCCGAGAAGTGCGTTCGCGAGCTGGCTGCGCCCGCTGCCTTGGGCACCCAGCACAGCGATTCGCGGGGCTCTTCGCCGCACGACCAGTCGCCCGAGGCGAGCCACGTCGCGCTTGAGCCCCGAGACGAAAGGAATGCGGTCGACGACCTTGAGAAGTTCCTCCCAGCCGTCCTCTTCCGGCGTGCTGGGTGCGGGCTCGATGGCTTCGCTCACCCCATCACCATGCGTCCCGATGAGCCCGTCGCCAAGGGACAGCCCCTAGTTGGTCAGAAAACCCACCGCGATCGCGAGACCAAGCAGGGCGAAAATCACTGCAACGAACGCGAGCCCGCCCTTTTCGCTGACTCGCTCGATTTCCGGCTCGATGCCCTGGGCGCCCTCTTCTCCACGGCGCCGCCGGCGTCGTCGCTCGGGCGCAGGCTCGGGTTCGGGCTCGTCCTCGGGCTCGACCGGCTCGGGGTTGGCGTCCTCGGCGACTTCGTCGTCGTCCGCTTCGGCTTCCTCGTCGGCCGCTTCCGCTTCGCCCTCGGCTTTCTTCGCCTCGGCCTCCGGATTCACGCGCCGCGCTTTCCGCTTCTTCGGCTTTTTCTTTTTGCCCTTCGCCATGTCCCCGGGGGGATAGCACGAGTGCGCGCTTCCGCACAGCTGGAGCACGGACCGGACGCCTATGGTTTGCCCATGGCTACCATCGTCAATCCGAAGACCCTTCCTCCGCCGCGTGGGTACTCGAACGGAATGCTCTTCGAAGGTGGGCGCATGCTCTTTGTCGCCGGCCAAATCGGCATGGATCAAAACGAAGCGCTCGTGAGCGAGGATCTCACCGCCCAGTTTCGGAAAGCCCTCGAAAACGTGATGGACGTGGTGCGCGAAGCCGGCGGCGGTCCCGAGCATGTGGGGCGCTTCACCATCTACGTCACGGACAAACGCGAATACATCGCGAAGACCAAAGCCATCGGCGAGGCGTACCGAGCCGTGATGGGAAAGCACTTTCCCGCGATGGCGCTCGTGCAGGTCGCCGATCTTCTCCTCGACGGAGCGAAGGTCGAGATCGAAGCCACGGCGGTGCTGCCGTGAGCCTTCAGACGGAGTCCTTTCGAAGCGAGGTACGCGACGGAGTCGCAACGCTCACTCTCTCGCGGCCGGAGCGCATCAACTCGCTCACCTTTCAGGTCTACGCCGAGCTCCGCGACACCTTCGTCGCGCTCAAGGAAGGTCATCCCGAAGTGCGCGCGATCGTTCTTCAGGGCGAAGGCGAACGCGGCTTCTGCAGCGGCGGCGACCAGGACGACATCATCGCCGAGCTCTTCTCGCGCGACATGCAGGGCCTCGTTGAGTTCACCCGCATGACCGGCGCGCTGGTGCATGCGATTCGTACGACACGTCCGCCCGTGATCGGCGCGATTCACGGCGTGTGCTGCGGCGCAGGTGCCGTCATCGCGACCGCTTGCGACCTGCGCATCGCAAGCGACGACGCACGTTTCGCGTTCCTCTTCAACCGCGTGGGCCTCTGCGGCGCCGACATGGGCGCCGCCTATCTTCTTCCGCGCATCGTCGGCCTTGGACGCGCGAGCGAGATCCTGCTTACGGGTGACTGGGTCGGGGCCGAGAGCGCGCTTTCAATGGGCCTCGTGAACCGCGTCGTGCCAAAGGACGAGCTCCGGCAAAGCGCGCAGGAACTCGCGCGAAAACTTGCCGAGGGCCCGGCGTTCGCCAACGCGATGACGAAGCGTATGCTCGAGTACGAAGGTCATTGCGATTTCACCACCGCGATCGAAGCCGAAGCGCAGGCGCAGGCGATTTGCATGGCCCACCCAGACTTTCGAGAAGCGCACGACGCCTGGAAAGAAAAGCGAAAGCCGAGGTTTCAGTGAACGCGCGCGCCGAAGCGAACGCCGTTGCGGAAGAAGCCGTGCTTCGCGCGGAAGCGTCCCCGCCGCCGGTTGCCCTGCGGGCTCTCGTGCGCCTCTATGGGGAACGCGGACTGCTCCGCTACGTCACCGACGCGCGTTTCGGTGGCGCGCTGGAACGCACCTCCTCACTCGCCCTCTGCGCGATTCGAGAGCGCCTGGGCTACGGCTCCCCGCTCGCGGAGCTCGCCTTCGCGATGCAGGGCCTCGGCAGCTACCCCATGACTTACGCCGCGAACGCCGACGCCGCGGACGGCTCCCTCGACCTCGCGCAGCGCTACCTGCCGCGGGTGATCAGCGGCGAGCTCGTCACCGCGTTTGCGCTGACCGAACGAAACGCGGGAACCGACCTCAGCGGGATCACGACGAGCGCGGCCCCGAATGAGGACCACTACCTCATTCGCGGAGAAAAGCGCTGGATCAGCAACGCCGGCGTCGCGGATCTCTACGTCGTCTTCGCGCGCACCTCGAATACGCCCAAGCGAAACCTCAGCGCCTTCGTTGTCGAGGGAGGCGCGCCGGGACTCTTCGTCACCCCGACGCCCGTCCTCGGTGGACACCCCATCGGGGAAGTTCATTTCGACGGAGTGCCCGGCCGGCTTCTTGGGGAAGAAGGCCAAGGTCTCTCCATCGCCCTCGCGACGCTCGCGCGCTTTCGGCCAACGGTGGGCGCGGCTGCGGTTGGTTTCGCGCAGCGCGCCCTCGACGAGTCGATCGCGCACGTCAAAACCCGTCATCAGTTCGGGGGTCCCCTGGCGGACCTGCCGCTCGTGCAAGCGCGCATCGGCGAGATGGCCTGCGAGGTCGAAAGCGCGCGGCTCTTGGTTGAGCGCGCGGCGCGAATCGCGGACGGCAACCACGAGCGCGGCGCGGTTTCCATGTCGGGCTCGATGGCGAAGCTGGTGGCCACGGAAGCCGCCCAGCGGGTGATCGACTCCGCGGTGCAGCTTCATGGCGGAGTCGGGGTACACGCGGAAACCATCGTCGCGCGCCTCTACGAAGAAGTCCGCGCCCTTCGCATCTACGAGGGGACCAACGACGTGCAGAAGCTGATCATCGCGAGGGAACTTCTGAAGTGAGCGACTGGATCGAGGCGCTTGGCGATCGAACCGGGCCTCTTGGCGCATCCGCGCGGGCGTTCCTTTCGAGGCGCGGCGGGGAGGTGGTCCAAGGCGCGGATGCCATCGGTCTCATCGCGCAAGCTGTGGACGAGCTCGCCCACGACGAGAGCGCATCCGACGACGAGGACACGCGCGTTGTGGAAGACGGGGGCGCGCTCCTTGGACTTGTGCTCATCGAGCGCTTTGGCGGACGCCACGCGCGCCGCGATCGAGACCACCGAATTCTGATCGGGGAGTTCGGCACGTTCGATCCCTTCGGCGCGATCGACGCCGCCCTCGACGCCGCGGACCCAGCCGAAAAACTCCGCGAACGGATTCGCACCGCGGAAGCGGAAGGCCGAGGGCGCGGTCCCATCGCCCGGGTCGTTCGCGCGTTCTCCCTCGCGTTGATCGACCGCGGCCTCGACCAGCAGATTCAGGATCGCTTTGAGCTCGAGCTGCAGCTCGAAGGCGGCATCGAAATCGATCTTCGCCGAATCGCGGAAGCGACGGAGGAACTCGACGACGACGCCGTTCGAGCCGCCGCCAACCGACTCGTCGCGCTTCTTCCCGGGGCGGAAGGCGAAGCAGGCGTTCCCTGGGCGGACGCCGAAGCGCGCCTCCTGCCACGCCTGGTCGGCGCATCGTTCTTGGAAACCCTCGGCGAGCGAGCAAGCGAACTTCATCTTCGACAGCTCGGCCACGATGTTCACGTTGCTCTGCAGCTTCGCTACGAGGGTCGCTGTCGCTACGCGCGTCGCGACGAGGTCATCCGCTGGCGGGATGAAGGCGCCCTTCCCTTCGCACGCGCGATCGAAAACCTTGCGGCGCGCAGCAACGACACGCGCTTTGCGTGCGTCGACACCGACGAGGGAGCGCTGATTTTGGGACGCACCGGCGACGGGCTCGACTCCGCGCGGCTGCTGCTTCCCACCTTGCGAGACGTCCTCGCTCGTGAGCTCGACGAGCCGATCTACCTCGCCGTTCCCCATCGCGACACGATCCTCGCAGCGAGTGACCCCGCCCTGGTCGCGCGCCATGCAGCCGACGCGAGCGCTCGCGCGCCTCATCCGATCAGCACCGCGCTCTTTCGCGCCACCGAAAGCGGCGTCGAGCCCGCGTAGCAATCTACGGCTTTTCTTTGGTCGGGCGGGTTCGCACGCCGCTCCGCACCGAGGCCCCAAAGTCGAGGGGGTCGAGGGGCGCATCGCCGCCATCGCGGGCCACGAACTCGTCGAGCTCCTGAGCCAGAAGTTCGCCAAAACCGAGGTCGAGACGCTCCTCGCGCTTCTTGCTGTCGCGCTGCGCCATGTGGAGCGCCACCAGCAGCGAAATATCGCGGTGGCTTACCTCGCGATCGATGCGGCGAAGGAGCAAGTCGAGCGACTCGTAAACCCGGCGCGCGCCACCGAGGCGCTGGTCCGGGTTGGGGTTCAGAATCATCTGCACCACGTCGTCAACTTGCTTAGGAACCGACGGGTTGATGGTGCAGAGCGAGGGCACCTGACACTGGGCGACCGCGCGAACGGTTTCGACGTCCGTGTCCCGCAGGAACAAGCGCCGTCCGCCGAGCATCTCCCAAAGCACGATACCGATCGCGAAGAGATCGATGCGGTAGTCGTTTCCCTTTTGAAGGACGAGCTCGGGGGCGAGGTAGCCGAGCTTTCCGCCGACGAGTTCTTCGGAGCGTGCCGTCTCGTGCATGCGCGCGTCGGCCAACCCGAAGTCGGTGAGCTTCACGGCACCGTCGCGTCCCAGGAGGATATTATGCGGCGACACATCGCGGTGAATGATGCCGAGGTGGTTGCCCTCGCCGTCCTGCGCGCGGTGCACGTAGTCGAGCGCAGCCGAGAGCTCGCGTGCAACGTAGAGCGCCGCCCCGACCGGCATGCACGCGCCGCGCTGGTGTGCGCGTTCGAGGAGACCTTTGAGAGAGTCCCCTTCAACGAGCTCCATGACCATGATGAAGGTGCCGCCGACATCGCGGGCGTCGTACACCCGAACGATGTTGGGATGGTTGAGCAGCATCCCGAGGCGCGCCTCGTCCTCGAACATCGCGCGAAAGAGCGGCTGCCCGAGGTTTGGAAGCACGCGTTTGATCGCGACGCGGTGCACGCCCCCATCCTCGAACTCGGCGTCCGCGCGCCACACTTCCGCCATGCCGCCGGCGGCGATCGGCGAGACTGGCCGGTACCGCGTCGGCGCGCGGCGTAGGCGAGTGGAAATCCGTGAGGAGGATGTAGTCACGGGCTCGAATGCAGGATCGGTGACGGAGGATGCATCGTCAAACGTGGACCACTTCGTTGTCGATCCGTGTCAGGACCTCGGTCATGCCGGCGGGGAGCGCGAGGGTCCAATGACCCACGACGCCCTCGTCCTCGCGCTCGCCGTCGAACCCATAGAATCCGGCGAGTTGTCGGCCGAGGGCGGCAACCCGCTGAAGGGTTTCGTGGTCGGGGGGCGGCGGGATCGCCGGATAGTCCTGATGGAGGAGCCACCCGTAGCGCCGCTGGTAGGTCGATGACGCGAGGATCGCGAGGACGTAGTAGTGAAGCGAATTGGGCTCGCTCCCCTCGATCCATTGATGGCCGATCGCGGAGAGGTTGGGCGCCCCGGAGGCGTCGTGCGTCGGAAACGCCCGCGTTCGACACGAGGATCGCGCCGACAGGAAGCAATTGTCCGGCACGGCGGTGCTGACCGCGACGTGCCGCCACGGTTTTTCGCCGCGGTCCTTTCGCACGGTGAGCAGCGCAAAGTCCGAGTGATCCATCGCCGTCAGCAGCTTCGGGCGAGGCCGGTGGCAAAGCGGCGAGATGGCGATGAAATGACGCCGATCCCACGGCCGATACGCCAGCGGACGAATCACCTCGCTCGGCCGCTGTCGAAGCGCCTTGAGGAGCGCCTTTCGCGCGCGCTCCGGGTCGAAATGCCGGCTCGACGAAAACGCAGCCTCGAGATCCGGACGCCGCAGGCCAAGAACAAAGCTCTGCACCCTCGCCTCAAGAGTTTCGCGCTCTCCCACGACGACCGCGTCCCGGTTGGTCTGCACGCCCTCGCGATGAAAGGGAATCAACTCGCTGAGGGGGACCCACCCCTCGGGGTAGTGCCGAACGCTCCCAAGAGGGGCGAGCCGCCAGGGGCCGTTCGCGTCCACAGCGCGAAACCCCGAGGGGGCGTCGAGCGCGCGGAGTTTTGCCTCCTTCGTGCCGCGGAGGGCCATGACCCGAACGACCCCGGGCTGCGCTTCGTTTCGACCCGGCCCGCGAAGCGCGATGGTGATCGCGACGGAGGGACGCACCCCGAACACGTTTTCGTCGCGCTCCGCTTGGGCGACGAGCGCGCTCCCGCCGAGATCCACGACGTCGACGCGATCGAACCAGCGAGCGAGCGCCGCGCGCATGCCGCGATGCACCGGGCCATCGAGAAAGGACGCGTTGGTGACCAGCCCGACGATGCCGCCGCCAGGCGCCCGGCGAACCACCTCCGCGGCCCATCGCCAAAAACGAACGTAGGCATCCGAGAGGACGCCGATCTTTCGTTCGCGGAGGGGGCTCCCGTGTTCGTCACGGCGAAAATCGTCGAGAAGGGTTTCCGAGAGCTCGGTTCGGCTCGCGCTACGACCTGCCCAAGGGGGATTGCCGAGAACGGTGACCGCCCCGCCAAGGTCGGGCAGCGCAGCGAGGGTGTCGCCCCCGTCGAGGCGAAGACTCCACCCTTTCGCGTGCGCGACCGGACCCAGCACCTCTGCTGCACGTCGGAGGGCGTCCCGATCTCGATCCATTCCGACGAGCGTTCCCCCGCCGGAAAGATCGAGCGAGAGGCAGGCGGCGAGAAAGCCTCCCGGCCCGCACGCGGGGTCGACGACGGTCATCCGCGGATCCGAGAGACCATCGGCCAGCCCAGTTTCCTTTGCGATCTCATGGCACTGGCGAGCGACGTAACGACAGAGGGCAGGGGGCGTATGGACGACACCATGCCGCCTGCGGGCCTCCGCTCCCACCTCCTGATCGCGCGATCGGGCGGCCTCCGCGGCACGGCGCTCGACCTCGCTTATGCCCTCCATCTCCCCCACCCTAGACCATCACAGCGACGAGGAGCTCATGTCGCTCTATGTCGACGGGAATCACCGGGCATTTCGGGAGCTTTTTGACCGCTACGGCCCGCGACTGCTCCGAGCGGTCCGGCGGCAGATCCCGTCCGAGGATGACGCCACCGAGATCGTTCAGCAGACCTTTCTCCAGCTGCATCGGGCGCGGCACGATTTCCAGCAGGGGCGGATGCTCCGCCCGTGGATTTTCACGATTTGCTTCAACCTTCGACGCGAGCACTTTCGACGACGCGCCCGGCGGCCGGAAGCGCCTCTCGAACTGGACGGGCGAACCGATCCGTCGATCTCGCCGCCGGATTGGACCCGCGCAGAGCGAGCGGTCCAGCTCCGGGCGGCCATCGCGCGCCTTCCCGAAAGTCAGCGGCGCGTCATCGAGCTTCATTGGTTCGACGGCCTCCCCTTCAAGGAAGTCTCCCAAATCGTTGGAGCCAGCCTAACGGCCGTCAAAGTTCGCGCCCACCGCGGGTATGGTCGCCTCCGGACGATGCTCGAAGCCGTGGACGCCAAAGAAGAAGCACTCCTTGAAGGAAACCTTTCCTCTTCGGCTACCATACTCTCGCCCAGCACCGAGTGATGAACGACGAATTCCCACCCTTCGAGCTCCCTGAAGAGCCCGCGCTCGACCCCGCGATGCTGGAATCGATGCGCACCTCGGTCGAGGAGTCCGTCAAGAAGGAGACCGGCGCCCTCGCCACGCTTCGGGCGTGGCCCACGCTCCGGCGACGCGCACTCTTTCTTGCTGCGATCTTGGGCGTCACGGCGTTTGGGTTGATCCGCGGTTGGGCGCACCCCGCGATCGCACTCGGACTGTGCTTCGCCGCGTCGGCCATCGCGTGGCTGAGTTTGCGGCCGCTTCACCAACCCGCGCTTCCGCGATGGGTGGAGCTCATGGTTCCCGCCGCGGCGATCGGCGGCGTGGTCATCCTCGCGTTGCTTACGTCAGGGCCGCAGGTTCCTTTCGTGAACCACCTTCGATGCTTCGCGCCCGGAATGGCGACAGCGACTGCGGTCCTGATTGCGTGGCGGATGGTGAGCCGGTCGACGGTCGGCTTTCACGCCCTTGCAGCAGCCGCGGCAGCCGGTCTCGCAGCCAACGCCTTTCTCGCCGGCGGATGCGCCCTCCTCGGCCCCCAGCACCTCCTTGCAGGTCATGCATCGGTCATCCTCATCCTCGTCGTGGGGGTGTGGATCACAGACCGATTGCGCCGGTCGGTTTGAGTCGACTCACACCCAAGGCATCCCTGCGTAGGGGCATGTGGCGGTAGGTAGGACCTTCGTGGTATGAGCCGCCCCGCAGCGGCCGGGTGGCGCCGCCTGCGGAGGATCCATGTTGTTTCGAGGTTTTGTTTCCGCCGTTTCGGCGCTTTCGCTTCTGCTCACGGTGAATTTCGCCCATGCCCAGTTTGACCCGGAAAGCGGGGACACGGGCCAGGGATGGGAGCCGCCGCCCCCGGACCCCCAGCCGCAGCAGCAACAGCAGCAGCAGCAACAGCAGCAACAGCAGCAGCAACAAGGTTGGCAGGCGCCGCCTCAGCAGCAGCAGCAACAGCAGCAGCAGCAGCAGCCTGCGTGGTTCAACGGCGACCAGGAGCGCCCCCCCGGTCAGGGCGGGAACGAAACGCCGCCTCCCGCCCAGGAAGAAACGCCTCAAGGGGAAACCGACCACGACCAGGTCAGCATCGGTATCTCCTACTTCGGCTTGAACCGAATCCAGGTCGCGCCGAGCGGCTTCGGCGAGTCCCTGCGGATCGCGTTGCCGACCGTCGGCATCCGCTACTGGTTCGGCTCCGTCGGCCTCGACATCGGCATCGCGCTCGGAACCACGACCGAGAAGACCTACAACACCTGTCTCGACGCATCCGGCAACATCAACTGCGACGCGCCCCGCACCCGCGTCGGCGGCATTGACGGCGGCTTCGGTCTCGGCGTGCACGTCGGCGTGCCCATCGCCGCTGCCACGAGCCGACACGCGACCTTCCTGATCATTCCGGAGGTTGGATTCGCCTACGGCCAGGCGACCGTTTTCGATCCGCGCTTCGACGACGATCTCGGCGCGATCTTCGACATCGACATGTCCGGCCTTCAGCTCGACCTCGGAATCCGCATCGGTGGTGAGGTTCAGTTCGGCGCCATCGGTCTCCCGAACCTCTCCCTTCAGGTCACCGTCGGCCTCGGCCTTCGCTGGACCTCGGCAAGCGCCGAGAACTCCACCCTCGCGACCGACCCCGCGGCCATCGGTGCCGAGAGCTCGAACATCCAGATCCGTACCCTCGCGAACGACCTCGCGAACGGCCTCGTTCGACTCAACTACTACTTCTAAACGGCTTCGCGGGCGCAGTCCCGCGTTCGCGAATACAGGCAGGCGCTTTCCGCGCTTGCCTGTTTTTCGTTGCAGCGCCCCAGCGTCACCACGCACGCCGCGGCATCGCGGCGTCACGGCGTCACGGCGTCAAACCCGCGGTACCTCACCCGCGGTCGTCACCCGCGGCACCTCACCCGCGGTACCTCACCCGCGGAGCGTCACCACCCGCGGAGCGGTGGGGGCGAACCGCAAAGCGAGACGACGACACTGCGAAGCAGTGGCGGCGCATCGCCCGGGCGAGACCAACCCCCGCTTCGGTCATCCAGGCCAAACACCAGAAACGGAAAACAAAACCTGAAGGGAGGGAGCGGGGCGGGGGTTCCCGAACGCGCAGCCAGCGTCGCGACGAGCGAAGCTCGTGCGCGTCGCGCAGCCGAAGAGAGCGAAGCGAACGAAGGGCAACTGCCCTAGGAGGGAACCCCCGCCCCGCTCCCGACCGGCCGCGCAAGATCCCGAGCCGAAAGCTGCTCAAGACGCCGACGCGCAAACACCCAAGATTCAGAGGTCGAAGCGATCCAAACTCATCACCTTGTTCCACGCCACCACGAAGTCCTGCACGAATCGCTCGTTCGACTCCTCCGCCGCGTAGAACTCCGAGAGCGCCCGGAGCTGTGAATTCGAGCCGAACACGAGGTCGACCGACGTCCCGGTCCAGACCACCTCGTTCGTCTCCCGGTTGCGCGCTTCGTAGTACGCGCCACCTTCCACCGCTGCCCACTCGACATCCATGTTGAGCAGATTGACGAAGAAGTCGTTCGACAGCGTCTCCGGCCGCTCCGTCAACACGCCGTGCCGCGACGCCTCATGGTTGGCGCCAAGGACGCGCAGACCGCCGACCAACACCGTCATCTCCGGCGCGGTCAGCGTCAGCAGATCTGCGCGATCGACGAGCGCCTCCAGCTCCGCGCGCTCCGTGCTCGCGCGAAGATAGTTGCGAAAGCCGTCCGTGCGCGGTTCGAGATGCGCGAACGACGCTTCGTCCGTCATCTCCGCGGTCGCGTCGGTTCGTCCCGGCACAAAGGGAACGTCGACGTCCACGCCGGCGCGCTCCGCCGCCGCTTCCACGGCCGCGCTGCCCGCTAGCACGATCATGTCGGCGAGCGAGATGCGCTTTCCGCCGGACTGCGCACTGTTGAACTCGCCCTGAAGGCGTTCCAAGACTTCGAGGGTCGCGCCGAGCTGCTGCGGCTGATTGACCTCCCAGCCCCGCTGCGGCGCCAGGCGAACGCGCGCACCGTTCGCGCCGCCTCGCTTGTCCGTGTCGCGGTAGGTCGACGCCGACGCCCACGCCGTCGCGACGAGCTGCGAAATCGACACGCCGGAATCGAGGATCTGCGCCTTGAGCGCCGTGATGTCCGCCGCGTCGACGAGCGGGTGGTCCACCGCCGGCACCGGATCCTGCCAAATCTGCGGCGCGGGAACGTTCTCCCCCACAAGACGCGCGTGCGGCCCCATGTCGCGGTGCGTGAGCTTGTACCAAGCGCGCGCGAACGCCGCCTCAAACTCTTCCGGGTGCTCGTAAAAACGCCGCGAGATCCGCCCATACGCCGGGTCCTCCCGAAGCGAGAGATCCGTCGTCAGCATCATCGGTCGGTGCCGCACGTTCGGATCGTGCGCGTCCGGAACACTCGGCTCCACGCCGACCGGTGTCCATTGCTGCGCGCCCGCCGGGCTTCGCGTCAGCTCCCACTCGTGCTCGTAGAGATTCCGAAAGAACTCGTGGCCCCAGCGCACCGGCGTACTCGTCCACGCACCTTCGAGACCACTGGTGATCGTGTCGCCCGCATTGCCGGTGCCGTGGGAGTTGGCCCAGCCGAGACCCTGCTGCTCGAGGGGCGCAGCCTCCGGTTCGCGTCCCACATTGCCCTGCGGTCGCGCCGCGCCGTGGGCCTTTCCAAGGGTGTGTCCACCGGCGATGAGCGCGACGGTTTCCTCGTCGTTCATGCCCATCCGGCCGAAGGTGATGCGAATATGACGCGCGGCTGCAACGGGATCCGGAACGCCGCCCGGGCCTTCCGGGTTCACGTAGATCAAACCCATCTGCGACGCTGCGAGAGGATGGTCGAGGTTGCCGTCCGAAAAGCGTGCGTCCGCGAGCCACTCGGTTTCTGGTCCCCAGTTGATATCCGTCGGTTCAAAAACGTCCTCGCGTCCGCCACCAAAACCGAAGGTCTGAAAGCCCATCGACTCCAGGGCGACGTTGCCCGTCAGAATCATCAGATCGGCCCAGGAGAGCGAGCGCCCGTAGCGCATCTTCACCGGCAGGAGCAGCCGTCGCGCCTTGTCGAGGTTCGCGTTGTCGGGCCAGCTGTTGAGCGGCGCAAAGCGAATCGTTCCGCTCGCCGCGCCGCCGCGACCATCGGTCGAACGGTAGGTGCCCGCGCTATGCCACGCGAGGCGAATCATCAGACCACCGTAGTGGCCGTAGTCGGCGGGCCACCAGTCCTGGGAGGTCGTGAGCACCTCCGCGATGTCACGCTTCACCGCATCGATGTCGAGGGCCGCGTACGCCTCGGCATAGTCGAAGGACTCATCAGTGGGATCGCCAGCGGGCGAGTTACGTTGAAGCACCCGAAGATCCAGATGGTTCGGCCACCAGTCCTCGTTGGTGTAGGGCGCCTCGTTGCCGGCGGTGCTCGCCCGCGGCTCGGCCGCTGGCGTCTCCGGCGCCGGGCCGGAACATGCGATCACACCGACCGCAAACGCGAGGGGACGAGCTCCCCAAAGCCTCTTTCCTCGACTCATGAGTTCTCCATTCGTTGGTGAGCGTTGCTCGTGCGATCGGAGAGCTTTGCGATTGCCGTGCCGGCGAAAACACCGCTGCTTTTCGAGGTTCGAAGACGCGACGCACCGAAGTTTCGTTGCCTACCGAGATTTCGGTACCGATTTGAGCCCCGTGATACTCGTGGGCATGCGCGCAGCGGTTCTTCTGGGAGTGCTTCTTTCGGCTTCGTCTGTGTCTGCTCAGGTTAATGCTGAGCGCCTTCGGTCCACGTTCACCGACCCTGGCGTCTACCTCCAGCTGGACGGCGCGGTCACCTGGCTTCGCGGCAATGTCGACTTCCTTGAGGCGAGCTCAAGCCTCTCCCTCGGCTACAACCACAAGATTCACACGCCGCTGATCACCTTCTCGGCGAGCTACGCCGAGTTGAGCGAGGACCCCTACTTGAGCATGGCCTTTGCGCACGCCCGCTGGACCGCGAACTGGCATCCACGGGTTGCGTCCGAAGTCTTTGCGCAGGCGCAGTACAACGCGTTTCTTTTCTTGCGACTCCGCGCTCTCGGTGGCGCAGGCGTGCGCTTCAACCTCATCGACACCGAGGCCTTCGAGCTGCACGTGGCGACGGGGTATATGCTCGAGCGGGAGATCTTTCAGGAGTCGCAGATCCCGAACGATGAGCCGCATCCGGTCTTCAACACGAATCACCGCTGGACCAACTACCTGACGTTCGCGATTCGCATCGACGAGACGCTCTCCCTCAACAACACGATCTACGTGCAGCCGCGCTTCGACGAGTTTTCCGACTATCGAGTGCTCGAGGAAGCGGCGCTTACCCTCAAGCATGCAAGCGGTCTCACCCTCTCGTTGGGGATTTCGCTTCGTTACGACAGCGATCCGCCAACAGTGCTCGAAAGCCTCGACGTCACGCTCTTCACAAAGTTGGGAATCCACCTTTCTCGCACGTCGAGCACTGCTTCGGCTCAATAGCGCTCGCTTCGGGAAGAGGGCCGGCCTTGCGTTGGTATAGTGGGTATGCGCTGCGTTTTTTGGGTTGTGCTGCTTGCGTGGGGATGCGGTGGCTCGACCTCGCAGGCGCCGGCAGACTCGGAGGCTGTGACGCTCTTGTCCGAACCGCCCGGTGAAGGTCCGCTCGCTGCAGCAGGTTGCTATGAACGAAGCGCGGACGGCAGCCCCACTCGGCGTCTTCCCGGCATCGGCTTTCAGGTTCGTCCTGCAAATGGAACGAGGGAGTTTCGCGTGGGCGAAGCGATCCGCCTAACGCTCTCGTTCACCAACACCGGTTCGGAAGTTCGCGGTCTCGATTTGGCCAACTACGATCGTGCGGGTCGCCTGCACATCGATCGCTACGCGCTTGACCCAGAAGGTGTCGATCCCCTTCGCGACTATTTCGATCGTGGGCTCGTCGGCCTCGGCGGTCTTCGGAGGACCGAAACGCTCAGCGAGCGTCCCACCGAAGTGCAGCGGACCCTCAACGAATACATTCAGATTCGCCAGCCGGGGCGCTACCAGCTTCGGGTCGAAAGCGCTCGCGTGGAGGGAGTCCTCTGCGCATCCGGCCCGATCGAGCTGGTGATTCGCCCCGCCGATGCACAGGCGGACGCGATGGCCCTCGAGCGCGCCCGAACGTTGATGCGCGGGCGCGAGGAGTCGCAGCGCGAGGGCCTTCGGCAGCTTCGGTTTCTCCAAACGGAGGAAGCGGCGCAGACGATGGTGCGCTTGATGGCGCGAACTCCGGGCCCCGAGGACGCCGGGATCAACGTTCTGGAGGGCTTCCTGCTGGATCTCGCGTTCGGTCTCTACGGATCGCCGCATCGCGAGGCGATTCTCGACGCGATGGACGCCGCTCTCGCTGTGCCAGACGCTCAGATTTCGCCGCTCTTTGTGGACACGTTGGTTCGCTTGCGGGCGCAGCAGGAGCGACCGGGCTATCTCCCGCAGTACCCGACGGAGCCGGAGTCTCAGCGTCGCTGGCGGCGTCTTGAGACCACGTATCAGGAGCACCGGCGAGAGATTCGCGAGCGGGTGTGTGGCCGACTCCTCGACGGACTTGGCGACAAGGAGGCGCGCGCATCAGACGTTGCGGTTGCGACCTTGCTCGAGCTCAATCTTCGCGCGTCGTCCGCTGTCACGAACCGGCTTCAGCAAGAGATCGGCACGCGCCTTCCCAACTTCGCACCAACCTCGCAGACGCGCTTTCTCCGAGATCGCTGGCGTCAGGTCGTGGACCCCGCCCTTGTTCCCGCGCTGCAGGCGATCGCGGATGCCGACGGGAGCGACCCGAATGTGCGCACCCTTGCGCTGCGACGATTGATGGAGCTTGCACCGGAGGAAGGGCGTCGACGAATCGTGGCGGAGCTCGGACGGCATCCGCTTCGGCTCGGCTACGCGGTGAGGGAGCAGCCGCTCCTGCCCCTTGGCCCCGTGCCCGCGCTCGACGAGGTTCTCGCTACCGGCGTCGAGCGCCACGACCATGAGTTCGATCTGCGCGCGCGCCTTCTTGCGCAGTATGGTTCGCCCGCGATTCTCGAACGTGTCCGCGCTGTGCAAGCGCGACACCCGCGCGGAAGCGACACGGCGGAAGGGGCGCTCCTGGCCTACCTTGCACGCGTGGATGCGACGCGCGCAGGGCAGGACCTCATCGCGCGCGTTCGCGCCGCCGACACCGTGCTCAAACAAGGGGTTCTCGCGAACGAGCTCGCCGCCGCGATGGAGTACGACCGTGCGCCCTCGATCGAGCTCGCGCTGATCGCCATGCTTCGAACGGAAGCGCCCCACGCGATCACGACCGCGGCGCGTGCGCTGCAAAAGCATGGCTCCGCCCGAGGAAAGGAGGCGCTCTTCGCGGCCCTCGCGCGCTCTCCGAGCGACCCGCAGGTGGAGGACGCCCTGACGAGCGCGCTTCTTCGGGGTCGCGGCTGGGTGCTTACGGAGGCCGAGCGAACGCGGCTCGACGAGTTGCGCATCACGACGCAAGCGGTGGCGGTCCAGGACGCTGTATCCGTCATGATCGTCTTTGATCTGAGCGGCTCCGTTCTCGTCCACGTGGGCGAGTTCAGTTCCTCGTCACCCGCGGAGTCTCTTGCACCGGCGTCTGGAGGCGCGCGCCGTCACTTTGTCTTGCCCGGCGGCGATGTTGATGCGGAGCGTGGCGTGCGCCCCGTTCGTGCGCGGGCGCTCGACGATCTGGTGTTTAAGCTCGCCCAATACCCTGCTGGAACGCAGGTTCATGCGAGCATTCTTTCCGACGCAGGGGAAGCAAACGAGGTTGGCGTGGCGCTTCGCGGCTGGCTTGAAGCGCACGGTCTCGTACCGCTCTAGCGCTTGCCCGCCGCGGCGACGGTGATATCAGCGAGCCATGCGATTCGTGTTGCTGGTCTTGCTGATCGCTGCGTGTGGCGACGACAGTGCGCCGGAGTCATCCGAGGCCGCTACGGACGAGTCCCCGAGCGCGGGCAGCGCGGAACCTTCCCGTCTCGATCGCGAGTTTCCGCGGCATGCCGCCATCACCGGAACGCAGCTCCGCGTTCATGCGGAGCCGCGGGAGGACGGCACGGTCGTGGGCTGGCTTCGCGTCGGTAGCCAGGTGCGCGTCTCCGCCGAAACGGCTCCGGGCTCGGGCTGCCAGGGCGGTTGGTTGAGCGTCTATCCGACGGGGTTTGTCTGTGGCGCCGAAGGCATCGAGGTGCGCGACGAAGCGATCACCGTCGAGGTTCCCACCGACGAGGGATGGAAGAACGACCAGCCAACCCTTGCAGCGGCGCGCGGGGCGCTTGTGCTCCCGCCGGGCGCGCGGGATCGGCCTCTTCCCTACGACTACTACTACGTGAAGGAGTCGACGGTCCCCGAGTATCACCGACTTCCGAGCCGCAACGAGCAGCGCGCGGCGCTCGCGAAGGCCGGGCGCTACCGCGAGCTCTACCAGATCAACGAAGACCGTGCGGCGCGCTACCTGCGCGGTGAGGCGGAAGACGGCCCGCGCGGAACGGCGGTCACAGCGCGCTATCTCGAGCGCGGCTTTTACGTCGCGAGCAATGGCAGCGAAGTTCGTGCGTCTCGCCGCTTCGTTCGCACAACGCAGGGCAGCTACATCAAGCAGGCGCAGCTCGAAGAGCGCAACGGCCACGACTTCGAGGGCGTAGAGCTCACCGAAGAGCAAACGCTTCCCGTCGCGTGGACCACGCGCACCTCGCGCCCGCGCATTCTCGAAGAGGGCGAGGAAGTCCGCTGGAGTGACGAAGAAGACGTCGAACCCTGGCCGCGGCAGACGTTTCTCACGGGCTGGCAGGAGCGCCGGAACATTGGCGGCGACGTGATGCACGTAATCGAGACCGAGCGCGGCATGCGCTATCTGCGCGCCTGGTATGCCGCGGTTGCGGAGCGCATCGACCGCCCGGAGGAAGTCGCCGAGGGAGAGCCCTGGGTGCACGTCGATCTGAGCGAGCAGACGCTTGTGCTCTACGAAGGTGACACGCCGGTCTTCGCGACTCTCGTCTCCACCGGCGTCGAAGACAACGAAACCCCAACCGGAGTCTTCGAGATTCGGCGCAAGCATGTCACCGACACGATGGCGAACATCGGCGACAACGCGGACGATCGCTACCGCATCGAAGACGTGCCGTGGACGCAGTATTTCGAAGGGAGCTTCGCGCTCCACACCGCGTTCTGGCACACCCGCTTTGGTCTTCCGCGGAGCCACGGCTGCGTGAACATGACGCCCCACGACGCCCATCGCGTGTTTCAGTCCACCTGGCCTGCGCTTCCGGAAGGCTGGCACGGCCTTTCGACCGACGGCACCGAGTTCCAGGGCAGCCACGTCGTTGTCACGCGCTGAGCGTTGACCCGCCGGTGGGGTAGAGCCACACTCCCGGCGCTCGACGAGGCTCGTGCTCGCTGCGACTGCCCAGGGACGCCATGTCGCGGCATGCACGAGCCGATCGAACCGAGGCGCACCGCGAGGGCGTGTCGGATCGGCACTGCAGGAAAGGAAGAAATTGATGACGCGTTCCGCACAACCCAGAGGACTCTTTCTCGCCGCGCTTTCCGCTTTCATGCTCTGGTCATCAGGAGCTGCGAATGCGCATCAGCCAGAGGGGCACGGTTCGGGCGAAGGCGATTCGGGCGAAGGCGATTCGGGTGAAGGTCTGGGCGTAGACGGGCCGGCGTCGAGCGCGGAGGATTCGGATCGCAGCGTGGGTTTCTATCTCGCTGCCGGACTCTCGATCTCCAACACGGGCGATGGGAACTTTGGGGAAGCGACCTATCCCTCCATCGAGTTCGGGCTCAGCAAGGGCGCCGCCTCCTTCGGACTCGTCTTCGGCCGCGAGAGCAACGACTACAGCGGCTCCGGAGAGGCGAGCGACTACTGGTGGGAACTCAAACTATCGGTCGCGGTGCCGGTGAGAGACTTCAGCGCCTACGGTCTGCTCGGTTTTGGCAACTACCTTTCGACGGATCAGTTCTTCATCGAGTACGGCCTCGGCGTCAGCTACTCGTGGGGTCCGGTCTCCGTCTTCGCGCAGATCAGCAACTGGGACGGTGTTTGGTACGTCACTCCGGGACTGATGCTCTCGTTCTGACGCTTGGTCCCAGATGTTCCGGGCTTCACGGGTCGGCAGGGTCGCCGAAGCGCACGCTCAGCCCTTCGCACCAGATACGCTCGTAGCTTCCACCGCTTCGCCGAGCGCAGCTGACACCGACCGGAAACCCCACGAACTCGGAGGATTCCCCGACCCGGTAGACGACTGCCAGGTCGTTCGATGTTCCGAGTTCGTCGCGCAGCGGCTGGCCGAGGCGAACCTCGGAGCCCGGCGGCAGCAGAACGAGCTCCCCGACTGCAACGCTGCCGCGAAACGCAGCAGGGGGCGGGCTCCCGGGAATCTCGAGGTGGAGCTGACCTTCCTCCAGGGTGCCCTCGCCGAACACGAGCCCGTCACCCGCTCGCCCCCAGCGAAGGGCCACGACTCCATCGGGGGACTCGCTCACCCCCGCGATGCGCGCGTCGGACTCACAGCCCATCCACCCCAAGATTGGGGCAGCCAAGGCGATCATGAGAAGCGGACGGCGCATCGGGGTCTGAATTAGTGCAATGCCCGGGCCAACCAATCAGCCAGGGGCGCGGCGGTAGTTCCCGCATCTTTGTGCGCCTCCCTGCGTCAACCACCGTGCACACCCCGTATCCAGGGCGCACGGTGTGACACCAAAGTCGCGGATCGCCGCCCGTTGAGGTCGCGTGAACCCTGGATCGCGGTCCGCCGCCTAACGGAACGATTCGATCACGTCGAGGACCAGCGGGCTCGACCAGTCGTAGCCTCCGTCGAAGCGAAAACGCACGACGCCCTCGCGATCGATAATCCACGTCTCAGGATAGAGCTCAGTGCCGAACATGTCTTTGGTGACGGCCTTGTCGGGATCGATCAGGTGCGTGACCTCCGACTCGCGCGGCAGCACCGTGGCGACGTCTTCCCAGCGCTGATCGGTGGTGATCGCGACCACCTCAACGTCGTCCCAGCGATTGGAAAGTTCGCCGAGCATTTCGATCGACGGCATTTCTTCCAGGCAGGGGGGGCAGGTGATCGACCAGAAGTTCATCACGACGACCTTGCCGCGCTGGTCTTTCATCTCCCAGGTGTTGCCTTCGCGATCCTGAAGCGCGAAGTCCGGTGCCATACGCTCGCGACCAACGTAGTGGGGAAACCCGTCGCCGCTCTCGCGAAGTTCGTCGTAGCGATGGTCGCCGATCATCGAGCGAAGCGGTCCTTCGTGCGAGCGCTTCATTCCGTCGGCGAGGGAGAGTCCCAGCATCACGACCAAGGGGATCGCGACTGCGCCGCCGAGCAGACCGGCGTACATTTCCTGAGCTTTCACGCGCTCACATGTCCCTTCGAGGGGTCCCATGTTGCCATGGGCTCTTGCATTCGCGGCGGGCGGACGATGGCGCCCCCGACTTGAAGAAAAACGCCGGCTTCATCTTCGCCGAGAAGCTCACCGAGCTGCACGACCGCGTGGTTGTCGAAGCATGCCGGAACGCGCCCTCCCCGAACGTCGCACCAGAGCGCGTCGTCGGGCCCGATCCGGAGCGTTGAGACATCGAGGCGCTCGCTCGTCTCACCGGAGAGGTGAAGCTCGACGGAGTCCGCGTGGAGGGTGACTGAGCGAACGAAATAGGGGGGACCCTCAATCTGGACGAATGCCCAGTTGATCCGGTTGTGGAGGCAATAGCGTCCATCCGGAGCGCGATCGATCCATCCATCAAAGCTCAGCACGAGGCGGGGATGCGTGATGCGCTCGCTGCCGTCAAACCACGCGCCCGAACGATCCCGCCGGATGGCCGTTTCCCGGGTAAACCCCCGGGCCAGCATTTCGGCGGCGTCCATAACGCTGACTTAGCGCAAGCAACCCCGCGAAACCACTCCTTCTGCTACAACAGCACTCCGTGCGAGTGCTCCCGGCCACCATCGCGGCTGCGTGTTTGTGGGCGGCTGGCGCCCACGCGCAGATCGGAGCGCTCTACGGCCGCCGCGTCGTCACCGTCGAAGTGGCCGGAACCGCCGCGCGAACGACCCGCCCGCGAGATGTGGGGATTCCTCTCGGCGCGCGGTTGAGTCGCCGGCTGCTTCGCTCCACGGTTACCCGACTTCTCGAAACGCGGCGCTGGGCGAACGTCCAGCTCGACGTGGAGCCGTCCGGCGAAGGCGTGAAGGTAATCGCGACCCTGGTGCCGCGACTGATCTTGATTCGCGTGGATGTCGTCGGGAACGAGGTTCTCGACACCAATGAGCTGCTTCGCGAGGTGTCGCTCGGGCAAGGCGCGGAAGTCGAGCCGGGACAGCTCGACGAGCTCCCAACCATCCTGCAGGCGGCGTACGCGGAACGTGGCTACGAGGCGATGCAGGTCGAGGTCGAACTTCGCGACACCGACGACCCGGCACAGAAGGTGTTGATCCTTCGTGTCACCGAGGGAGAGCCGACGCGCGTTCTCGCGATTCAGTTCGACGGGGATGCGCCGCCGCCCGGGAGTGGCGTGTTGCGCGCGATCCGCCTCGACGAGGGTGACATCCTGGATCTAGGTCGCCTTGAAAACGAAGTGCGTCGCGGAGAGGAGCAGCTTCGCTCGCGCGGATGGCTCGAGGCACGCCTTGGTCCTGCCTCGATCCAGCGTCGCAACGAGGGGGTGGTACTGACGATCCCGTCGCGGATCGGACCCAACTACGAGATTCAGATTCGTGATCCGGAACCACTCTCACGAGGTCAGGTCTACGAGGCGCTTCAGATCGGCGCGGAGCGTCTCACCGGCCGGTTTGAGCGAGGCATGGCGTCGCGCGTCGAGGACCTCTATCGGCGGCGCGGGTACAATCAGGCGCGGGTCGTCGTTCGGCGAGTGGCGACGGAGCAGGCCGACCGCGCAAAGCTAGTGGTCGCCGTTCGGGCGGGAGATCAGCTGACCGTGGTCGCGCGTGCGTTTCCAGGGGCTCGGCACTTCGATCAGGAGTTTCTCGAGGCGCAGATGGCGGCGTTTTTGGTGGATGCGATCGACGTCGGCAGCCTGCTCGATCCCGTCGACACGGACACGCTCGATCGTACTTTCGCGGGGCGGGAGCGACGCGAGCGTGAGGTGCCGGAGCCCCCGAACGCCAGTCCGCTTCGAATCTGGTACCCCGACGCCTACGAGCGCGCGGTGGACCACGTGCGCGAGCTCTACGAAGCGGACGGCTTCTTGGATGCGCGGGTCGGGCCTGCGCGCCTCGAAGACGTCGGCCGCGATCGCTCGATCGTGGTGGTGCCTGTGGTCGAAGGACCGCGCGCGCTTCTTTACGACGTGCGTCTCGAGGGCAACAGCGCGCTTGGGGATCGAGAGGTGCTCGAAGCTGCCGGCCTCGAGCGGGAGCAGCCCTTCAGCTACCTCAGTTTGGAGCAGGCGAAGAGCGGCATCGTCGATGCGTATCAGGACCGCGGCTTCTTCTACGCAGGGGTGGATTCGACGGTGCGCTTTTCGGGCGACCGAACGCGCGTCGAGCTCACGCTACGGATCAACGAGCGCTTCGAGGTCCGCGTCGGCGAGGTGGTGGTTCGCGGCAACGAGGTCACCAACGAGTCGCTCATCCGGCGCGTGATTCCGATCGAGAGCGGCGACCTTCTGCGCCCGGTAACCGTGCGCGAAACCCAGCAGCGCCTTCTGGACCTCGGGGTGTTTTCGAGCGTGAGCGTCGATCCGCGCGACCCGGATCTCGCCGAGCGGGTGAAGGCGCTAGTGATCACCGTCGTCGAGCGAAAGACGCAGTACCTCGACTTTCGCGCGGGTATTTCGACAGGTCAGGGTCTTCGTTTCGGACTTGAATACGGCTACCGAAACCTCTTCGGGACCGCGATCAACTTCACCTTTGCGGCGCAGGTGGGCTTTCAGTTCATCTTCCTTCAGGACGATGGCGGCGAGATTCAGGAGCGCTTTGAAGAGCTCGCGCTGGAAGACCGACTCGAGCGTCGCATCGCGCTGACGTTCGGGTTTCCCTACGTCGGGCTTCCGAACGTGCGCGCGTCCCTTGCCGGGATTCACCTTCGCGAAAACGAGCGAAACTTCGGTCTCACGAAAAACAGCGTCGACCTGACGTTCACCTGGCGGCCGCTGCGCTTTCTTTCGGCGAGCTTCAGCGCTGACGTCGAGGACAACACCATCGACGTGCTCGGCCTCGACTCCTACGAGGAGATTCTCGAGCAAACCTCCGGCGACATCCGTCTTCGAAACCTTCTTCGCGTGCCCGAGGGCAACACGACCCTCGTCGCGGGGAGCGGAACACTCAGCCTCGACCGTCGCGACAATCCCTTCGTTCCGACCAAGGGTTTCTTTGCTTCGACCACCGCCGAGTGGGCGCGCACCCTTCGCACCGAGCTCATCGAGCGCGCCGGCGAACTTCGCCGCTTTGTGAGCCATCACCTGCGTCTACAGTTCTCTGCGAGCGGCTACATTCCCTTGGGCTCTCGCTTTGTGTTCGCGACGCAGTTTCGCATCGGCCGCGTGGTGCACCTCGAGGACGAGTCCGAGACCTACCCGAACCGTTCGTTCTTTGTCGGCGGCGTCGATACCGTTCGCGGTTATCTCCAGGACGCGCTGATCCCGCAGGACCTCGCCGATGAGATCGAGCGAAACCCCGATCTCTTTCCGAACGTCGGCGGCGTCATTCAGGGCGGCGACACCTTCATGGTGATTCGCGGTGAGCTGCGCTTTCCGATCACCGGCGACATTCGCGGCGGCGCCTTCGTCGACTTTGGCAACCTCTGGATCGAGCCCAACGAACTCAACCCCCTCGAGCTCCGCCCCACCGCCGGCCTTGGCCTTCGCATCGCGACCCCGGTCGGTCCGATCGCCCTCGACTACGGATTTCTCCTCGCGCGCCGAGAGTTCCTCAGCGAGCCCGTCGGCACCTTTCACTTCAGCATCGGCCTCTTCTAA
>JBCDAA010000009.1:0-53609 GCA_039186435.1 Myxococcota bacterium
TCTGAAAGCGCTCGTCGGCGGATTTCGCCATCAGCGTTTCGAGAATGATGTGAAAGTCCTCCGGCAGGTCGCCCCGTTCATCGCGGAGCGAGGGGACCTTTCCCTCGCCCACTTTCACGAAGAGCTCGAGGTCCGTGACGCCGTCAAAGAGACGACGGCGCGCGAGCGTCTCCCAGACGACCACGCCGAGGCTGTAGAGGTCGGAGCCGGCGTGGTCGTCTGGGAAACGCTCGCGCGCCGTCGTCTCTTTGACGGCGTCACGGACCTCGAGCTCTTCGTGAAAGTGGGCGAAGGAAAGGTCCCCTCGCTCCGCGATGAACGGGGCGACCTGCCGGAGGACTTTCACATCATTCTCGAAACGCTGATGGCGAAATCCGCCGACGAGCGCTTTCAGAGTGCCCGAGAAGCCCTGGACGCGTTTCAGGAACTCTTGCGGGGACAGCGAGTGGTCGTCACCGCCGACGAGCTCGCCGCCTCGGTCGCGTCCGTTCCGCGGTAGCTAGGTCGCGTACGCCGCGTAGCGGGAACAAGGCCACAGGGGTCGATAGGTCGCTTCGATTCCGACGCGAAGTCCCCTTGGTCCCGGGACGAGTTCCCGGATTTCGTAGGTTCGATGAAAGCCCGCGCCAGAAACTCGTTCGACGTAGACGCGCTCTGGCGTGACCCAGATCAGCTCGCCGGTCGCGGGGCTCCAGTATCCACGGTGAAGCCGCTCGTTGCCCGCTGCGTCCATCACGATGCCGCAGATCTGTCCCTCGTGAACGAGATTGATCCCGCGCCGCAGCTCGCCGCCGTCATTCACCACGACGAGCTGCGTTTCCGCGTCCACCGAGCGCCAAAGCTGCTCGACGGGGATCGCCCCCCACGTTCCCGCCCATGCCCCCTCGAACGGAAGAAAGGGCGTCGCCCCCTCGCGCCAGACGGGATAGCTCAGGGTCCCCAAGAGCTCCGCCGTCATCGCGCTGACCCGCTCTTCATGGCTTCGGAGCCGCGCTCGCGCTTCGTCCAAGCATCCGGCGACCTCCTCGAGCTCACGCGCCGCCGATGCCGACGAACGTGGCCAGAGCGCAACGACCATCGCCAACCAAAGGAACTTCGCCATGAACCCGACCTCGTCACGAAGGAGACCTCGCCATTAAGGAGAGAGGCCGGTGTCGGCGACAGCCCTTTGCTCGCACGAAAGCTCTGCGCGAACGCACGGAATGGCTCTTCAACTTGGCCCAAAGACGTTCCCTTCCAGGGAAGCGCATACCGCTGGGATGCACCTTTTCGATGCCGCGGTTTTCGCAATTCGAGGACCGCGAATTTCATGCGCAAAAAAAGGTAACGAGGGAGACAGCGGCCCGACGTTCCTACACCCAGCGCTCGTGCTGGGGTGTCGCAACAGGCCTGCATGAACTGGGATGATCTGAGGTTTTTCCTCGCGGTGGCACGTCATCGAACGCTCACCGCGGCGGCCAAGCAGCTTGGTGTCAACCACACCACGGTGTCGCGCCGCCTCCAGTCCCTACACGATGAAGTCGGCGTTCGCCTCTTCGACAAACAACCCGAGGGGTACTTTCCAACCAACGCAGGCGAGGATCTCCTCCGAGTCGCCGAACGCATGGAGAGCGAGCTTCACTCCCTCGATCGCCGTCTCCTCGGCCGCGACAGCCGACTGAGCGGAAAGCTCCGCGTCACCACCCTCGACATTCTCGCCTACGTGCACGCCCCGGACTTCACGCGATTCACGGAGCGCTATCCCGAAGTCGAACTCGAGATCACCGTCGACAACAACACGCTAAGTCTGAGCCGCCGCGAGGCCGACGTCGCCATTCGCGTGACCAACGGCCCGCCGGACCACCTCGTCGGCCGCAAGGTCGGCACCTGGAACTACACGCTCTTTGCGCACCGCGATCTCGCGGAAAAGTACGGGAGCGACATCGCCGCGTATCCGTGGCTCGCCTGGGAGCGCAACCTCGGCGCACGCATCACCGAGGCCTGGATGAAACGCCACGTCCCCAAGGCTCGCATCGCGTTTTACGTCGACGCGGCGACCACCATGCTCTCCGGGATTCTTCGGGGAGCCGGCGTTCAATTCCTGCCGACCAACGTGGGGCGCGCCCATGACCAGCTCCAGGCGCTCGTCAACGCGCCCGACAACTTCAACATGGACGTTTGGCTACTCACCCACGCGGACCTGCGCCGAACAGCCCGCGTCCGCGCGTTCATGGACTACATGGGGGACGTGCTCGTCGACGAGCTCAAGTGCGACGCGGCGAGCTAGCTACGTGCAGAGGCGCACCCCTCGCCTGCAAAAAACGTCATGTCCCCCGGCAAGAGTTTCCGCAGGATCGTAGCGTGCGAAACTTTCAAGAAATCTGGGATCTCGCGGCCGAGCGTCACGGCAAGACGAAGCTGAAGAAGCGACTCCCGAGCATGCCCTCAAGGCGGAGCTTTCTCCGTCTCAAAGACGACCGCTTTCTCGCGATCTTCACCAAGCAGATCTTTCGGACGGGGTTTGTTTGGCGGGTCATCGAAAACAAATGGCCGGGCTTCGAGGACGCGTTTCATGGGTTCGATGTCGAGCGCCTCGCCAAACTCAAAAAGCGCGACATCGACCGCCTCGCCAAAGACGAGCGCATCGTTCGCCATCGCGCCAAGATCGAAGCGGTGCGCGACAACGCCAACTTCGTCTGGGACATGAGCAAAGAGCACGGTTCCTTTGCACGCTTCGTCGCCGACTGGCCGGACGCGGAGTACTACGACCTCCTTCTGGCCCTGAAGAAAGACGGCTCTCGCCTCGGTGGTCAGACCGGCGCCTACGCACTCCGCGAAATCGGTCGCGACGGCTTCATCATCACGAAGGATGTCGTCAAACGATTGAAGCTCGAAAAGGTTGTCCAGAAAGAGCCGACGAGTCAGCGAGACCGAAAGGCCGTGCAGGAGGCCTTCAACGCCTGGCAGGACGAAAGCGAGCAAGGCCTCGCCACGATCAGCCGCGTTCTGGCGCTATCCGTCGACTGACGCGGCGAAATCCGCAATGTGGGCCGCGACGTCCTTCGGCACGTCTTCCTGCGGGAAGTGACGCCCGTCGACGAAGAGCTCGCGCTCGAACGAAAAGGTCGACCGGATGTAGTTGAGCTGGTGCTCGGGAATCGCGATCTCACCCTCACCCCACACCAGCTGCTTGGGCGCTTGCAGCCCGAGGATCCCCCGGCGAAGAAAGCGTCCGTGGGCTTCGCTGAGATCAAATCCCGCCATGATCTGGAGAAAGCTCGTGCGACCGCCCGCACGCTTCAGAAGCCAGATCCACGCGGCGACATCGTCGTAGTCGATCCGCTCTTTGTGCTTCACGCCAATCCGGCGCATCAGCGGCAGGAAGAAGGACGCATGCTGGGTTGCGAACGCGACCTGACGGAGGGCCGGAACACGAAAGGTCCACATGGGAAAGGGCGGACGAAACACCGCGACATCGAGAAGCGTATTCATCACGGTAATGCTGCGCACTCGATCGGGATGCTGAATCGCCCACTCCATCCCGATCGGCCCCGCGATGTCATGCACCACGAGATGCACCGCGGGGAGCTCCAGCACCTCGACCAAACGCCCGAGAAAACGCGCTAGTGCATGCCAGTCGTAGTCCGCATCCGCGGGCTTGTCGCTCAGCCCCACCCCAAGAAAATCGAAGCTGATCGCGCGAAACCCGCGAGCCGCGATCAGGGGGCCAACCTTGCGGTAGAGAAACGAGCTGGAGGGAACGCCGTGCAGAAGAAGCACCGGGGCACCGGAACCCTCCTCACGAACAAAGATGCGATGGCCGTCGACCTCGACGTAACGCCCGAGCGCCTCGTGGGCCTGAACCCGCGGCGGCGTGCTCATTGGCTGGCGCTGTGCGCCACCATCTCGTTCAGTCCAGCGTGCCCGTTGTCGAGGGATTCGGCCCCCAAATCGTCGAGGGTTTCACGCGGATGCGGAACCCACGGCTGATCCGTTCCAGCCGGCTCCGGCGAGTAGGGCTTGCCGTCGTAGGTCGTTCGATTGCTCAGGAGGAACGTCTTCCAGAGGTACACAAAGAGCGACTTCTGATCGAGGTTCGGGTGAATATGCGGCGCAACGATCTCCGCGTGCGCGGCCGGCGTCAGACTCCAGTGGAGCCCCGGCTTCATGTGATGGATGGTGTGAAAGCCGTTGTTGAACGTGAACCAGTTGACGAGCTTGCCCACGAAGTTGCGGGAGTGGTTCCACTCGCTCGTCTGATCGCACCCGTCGTGCTGGAGGAGGTTCATCGTGACGATGCCCCACTGCGCGTAGAGGTGCGGCACCACCCAAAGCACGAGCGTCTTTTGCCAATCGAGGAAGAGAAGTACGCCGGTGATTCCCCAGAGCGCGACGAGCTCGTAGGCCATCTGGCGAAACCAACGGGGATGCCGCGTCCGCATGCTCTTCGTATAGGCTGTGTCCGCCTTCATGATTCCGGGAACGCACATCAACATGAAGAGGAAGAGGTTCAACAGGTGCCACCGGAACCGAGTTTTGGTGGTGCGCATCACGTCCCGCTCGGACTGCGTGTGCTTGTGATGGCTGAGGTTGTGTCCGGGAACGTACGAGCTAACCGGGTGGCCGTAGGTCAACGTGAGAACGACCTGCCAGAACTTGTTGAGGCCCCGCCGCTTGAAGATCGGACAGTGCACCGCGTTGTGCGTCGACACCGCACCCTGAAACGCGAACATGCAAAGCAGCAGGTACGAGGGGATCACCCATCGAATGTCGATCTGCGAAAGATCGCTGGGCGTCCACACCCAAAGCAGGGTCAGCGTGAGGAAGTAGAGGCTCACGAAGGAGAGCGTCCGAAGGTCGGCTGCGTAGCGAAGCACGACCGGACCATAGCTCGGCCGTGGGCACCCCTCCAGTGGACGCCCGGCCACCTGGCCGGTTTGCTCCTGCTCGTCGCCTGCGGGGGTGCACCCTTGCGTGCGGAACCACTTCGAAACGCCGACGCGATCGTGGTGCTTGGCAACCGGCCGCCCGTCGACGACACCGGCGCGATTCGTCCAGAACTTCGCCGCCGCATCGAGACTGGCGTCGCACTCTTCCAGGCGGGACGGGCGCCGATCCTGGTCGTAACAGGCGGCGTTGCACCGAGCGGACACGTCGAGGCCGAGGTCATGCGCGATCACGCCGTCTCGCAGGGCGTGCCCCAAGGTCGCATTCGGATGGAGCCCAACGCGCGCGACACGATCGAAAACGCCGGGTTCACGCTCCGCATGCTCTGCGGAGACGACCCTCACTGCGCCCCCTCGATCATCGTCGTCAGCACTCCGTTTCATCTTCCCCGGGCCAGGCGGCTCTTCGAGTGTGCGGGAGCTCGCGTCCAGCTCGCGCCAACGCCGATTCCCGAGGACCCGGCCTACGGACGACGCCTCCGATTCTCCGAACGACTCGTCGAGGTCTACTACGGCTTCATCGACGAGTGCCGAAGGGTCCAAGCCGCCCGAAATCGCGGCCCAACGAGGTGAGTGCACTCACGCCCTCCCCCGCTTCGAAGGGGTGCTGTCGACCCCTCCTCGTGCGATGATGCTCGCTATGAATGTGCGCTTAGCGTTGGTGCTCGCCTTGGCGACGGCATGCGAAACGGGAGGCCTCCCGCAAGGTCTTGCGGAAACCCAGCCCGGGTCCGGACCCCGCATTCTTTGGGACCTCAACGGCGAACCGCTTCCGGAGCTTCCGCTTCCGAACGACGCCGCGACCTGGCCCGACCCCACCTCGCCGACCGGACGTCGCCTCAACGTCTCCGTGATCGCGCCGACCTTCTTCGAGGAGCTCACGCGAACGCTCTTCGACGAGGTCGATGGCTGGGGAACCTTTGGCACCGTCAGCATTCCCTTCGACGCGCCGATCGACACGCGCGATCTCTTTGACCGGCAGGGGGGCGGTAGCGCCGCGTTCGCCGAAGATCGCTGGCCCGACCACGGCGTCTACGTCATCAACCTCGAAACCGGCGAACCGGTTCCGCTCGACGCAAACTCCGGCAACTTTCACTACGTTCTCGACAAGCCGAGCCAGTTCTGGCGAAACGATCCGAAGGCCGGCGAGTCGAATATCCTCTTCGAAACCAACGCCGAAGACCTGAACGACAACGGCATTCTCGATCCCGGGGAGGACGTCGACTTCGACGGGGTCCTCGACGTCCCCAACACCTGGGACGGAACGGTTCAGGGACCGCTCGACACCGTCGACGAGATGACCTGGTTCTGGGAGCGCGAGAGCAACACGCTCCTCCTTCGCCCCATCCTTCCGATGGAACCCCGAACCGAATACGCCGTGGTCGTCACGGATCGCGTTCGCGGCGAAGACGGCCAGGCGGTCCGCTCGCCCTTCGACATCGTGCACCCGATCACCCAGCGCGATTCCCTCGAGCGGTTGCCCGAGCACTTTTCGAATCGCCCGGAAATCTACGGCGATTTGGCCACCCGCGGCTGGGAAGGCGTCGCCTTCGCGTGGACCTTCACGACCCAGAGCACCTACCACGACCTCGACGCCATCCGCGCCGGCATGTACGGCGAGGGCCCCTTTCAGCATCTCAACACCGACTTTCCGACCGACTACGCCCCCTCCCCGATGCAGGGCGGTCGTCGCTGCACCTTCGACGGCAGCGTTCTCGTTGCGCCAGCGGAACCCTTCCGCGAGGCGCTCAGCAACGTCGCTGGCCTCGCGCTCGGTCTCGACGAGGCGCAGACGGAGTTTGTGGTCAACAGCTACGACAACCTCTCCCACGTCGTCGTGACCTTCTTCGACACGCCCTTCTTCCTCGGCGACCCCCACACGACGGGGCTCGAGGATACTTTTCAGATCAATGCGCAGACGGGCGAAGGCCGCATCGACCGGGAAACGATCAGCATGATCATGTTCATCCCGAAAGAAACGGAGACCTCCCAGCAGCCCTACGACGTCGCGTTCTACGTGCACGGCCACGGAAGCGCCTCGGCCGAGCCTCTTCCTTTTGCAGGGTTCATGCTCCAGCACGGTGTTGCCGCCGCGATGATCAACGCCGAGGGCCACGGCGTTCCGATCGACGGCGCGCTCGCTGGAATCGTCGAAGGCCTCTTTGACGGCAACTGCATCGCCCCAGCGGCCAACGCCATTCTCAACGGACGCGCGGAGGACCTCACCAACAACGGCGAGCTCGACAGCGGCGGCGACTTCTGGACGGCCTACCTCTTCCACACCCGCGACGTCGTTCGACAGACCGTGGTGGATCACATGCGTTCGCTCCAGATCCTCCGCTCCTTTGACGGGCGCACCGCGAACGCCGTGAACTTCCTGGACGGGCCGATGGGCGAAGAGCTTGGCTACAACGCCGACATCTTCGACTACGAGGGCCCGGACATCGCCGGCGATTTCGACGGTGACGGCGTCCCGGATGTTGGCGGCCCGGATGCCGGCTACTTCTTCACAGGTGGCTCCCTCGGCGGAATCATCACCGGAATCATGGGCGGCGTGGAGCCCTCCTTGCGCGCAGCGGCCCCGATCGTGGGCGCGGGCGGTCTCTCGGACGTCGCCACGCGAATCGACCTCGGCGGTGTTCTCAGCGCGATGCACATGCGCATGATGGGACCCTTCGTCATCACCGCGCCGATGGAGGAGCGTCGCGCCGACCGCACGAGCTGCGCACCGGGCGAAATCTCCGTCTACCTCTTCCTCTCCAACGTGCTCTCGCGCGCAGAGGTCGAGATCGCGTGCCTTCCCGCGGATGCCCTCGACGACAACGACACCCTCCTCGTTCGAAACGCCGACCACGACGAACTCGCGTGCACCGGCGCCACGGGCGGGTCCGCGGGCAACTACCGCATCGCCTATGCCGCGGATGCGGGCGATGAACTCTCCATCGAGATCTACTCCGACGCACGCGACATCACTGACTTCGAACACTGCACCATCGAAGGAGACCCGTCGCCGAGCCGCGTGATCGACCGCTTCGAGGTCACCGCGTCCTTCCAGGGCACGACCTACTACGGCCCCGACTCCGTCGATGAGGAAGGCAACGCCGTGCCGCAGGATCGCCTGGTGTCGCCGACGATGGGGCTCGGTAACGACCGCCAGCGCCCCGACCTTCGGCGTCTTCTCTTTCTCGCCCAGTCCGGTCTCGAACCGGCCGATCCGATCAACTACGCCCGGCGCGTCTTCCTCGACCCGGTGGGCACCTCAGACGCGCCCGCGGAGCCCACGAACCTTCTGGTCGTCAACAGCATCGGCGACCAGAGCGTTCCGCTCAGCACCGGCAACGCCTACGCCCGCGCCGCGGGGGTCCTTCCCTTCATGCCGCCGGATGCACCGGAGTTCTTTGCCGAGTGGCGCGCGCCCGCGTGGTTCGAGGGACGCTACCCGGGCCTCGTCTCCCCCAACGACGTCCTCATCGAGTATCACGTTCTCGAAGGGGTCGACCGCCTCGAGCGGCACCCGGTCGAAGGCGCGGCGACCTTTCTCTTCGATGTCGACGACATCTCCGAAGGTCGCCTCCAGTTCACCGCGGACGGCAACGGTCAAAGCATGGAAGACACCGCGATTCAGGCGCCGCGTCTCGACCCGCCGCTTCGCTGGGTTCGCCAGAGCCGGTCGATGGCCAACGCCGAAGGCGACGTCTGGCAGGTCACGCCTGGAAGCGACGCATCCGGCCTGATCAACAACTACGCAATCCCCGACGGGGTGCACGGTTTCGACCAGCTCGTCTACGACCAGGCACTCCCGTGGGATCCCGCCCAGTACCTGATCAACTTGATCGCACGCTGGGGCGCAGCCAACGGTCAAGACATCCGGTACGTAACCGACCCCGACAACCACCAGTGCCTCGAAGACTCGACCTGCGAGTTCTTGGAAAACGACCAGTAGCGAGTGCAGCCGGCCTCAGGTCGGCTGCGACATCAGCGCTTCGTATTCGGACTGCGCCTGCTTGCGCTCCGCACGCGGCCCGTCCGGGTTGTAGGGCACCTCTCCCACGAGCCGTTTGAGATCCTGGTACGCGAGCTCTCGCAGCGTGCGGTCGCGATGCATCAGCCCGCGCAGCAACCACTCGTTGCGCGACTCCAGGTGGTGCTTTTTAAACCACGACTTCCAGCGCCAGCGCATCGACCCGCGATCCTCGACGCAAATGGCGCGAAGCACCTGCCGTGTCGCATCGCGAATTTCTCGCGCTCGATCCCGCAAAAGTGGGATGAGGCCGCGAACCGAGGGCACGTGACGGAGCACGCCGAGCGCGCGCAGCGAGATGATGCGCGTTCCGATGTTCACGGCCGGATCCTCCGCAAACCGAACGAGACGAACCCCAAGCTCCGCGATCAGTCCACGCTTGTCGAACTCCCGAAGCGCGTGAAGCGAGACGTCGCGAACCTGGGTGTCACCATCAAAGAGGCGCTGCCCGAGCGACTCCACAAGGCGCTCCGCGGACGGCTGCGAAATCGTCTCCGCGAGGTCCGACGCGATCAGTGCGGCGTAGTAGCGCTGGTCCGCATGACCGTCGTCCAAAATCGAAACCAGGAGAGGAACCGCGTCCTCCCCAAACGCCCAAAGCAAGGCACCGAGCGGACCGACATTCCGGCCGAGGGGAAGCTTTCGATGGGAGACGTGCCGGTGAAACCACAAGAGGCCCGGGAACTCCCCTTCGACCAAAGAGAGGACAACCTCCGGGTCGAGCTGTTTCAGCGCGTACACCAGCGGGCTCTGATCGCCGGGCCCCACCGCCCGAAGTTGCCCGAGCAATTTCTTGGCCCGCTCTTCCTGCGACTTGGGAACCGGTGCTTTCGGCGTCTTGGCGGCGGTCCCCACCGCAGTGAGGTCGCCCACCCGCACTCGCTCTTCTCGGGGCGCTCCCGCCGGACCGGAGCGAGGGTCCGCCATCCGCGCAGGCGGGGCGGGCTCCTTCCGTTTCGACGCGGGCCGTCGCGCGGTTCCTGACGCCCGCTTTGGCTTGGGGACCGCCTTCGGTACAGGTCTGGTCGACCGAACGGCTTTTTTCTTCTTGGGGGCAGGACCGGACGCAGGCTTTCGCGGACGACGCGGTTGAATCACCACCTCCTCGGCCTTGGGCTTGACCGAGTAGATCGTGTTCACCTTCGTCTCGTCGTCCTCCCTCGCCACCGCGCTGGATCATAGCTCTCCGAACGCGTCGGCGAGCAAGAAACCATGAGAGTGAAAAGGTCCGCGGAGACGAGCTAGATCAGGATGACCACGCCGTCCGGCGGAACCACGATGTAGACGTTGCGGGAGTCCAGATCGGCGACCCCATTTCCGACGACGATGATGCGCGCCTGGAAGATCTGAGCAACCTCTGCGGGCGGACGCACGTCGTTGAAGAAGTCGATCGTGAACTCCACGATCGTCCCTGGAATCACGTTGTAGAACGTCGTTTCGTCGAAGCTGTCATAACCGACGCCTGGAACACCTTCGCGATACCCCTCGACCGGCGTGATCGACTTGATGAACGTAGTCGCGTCAAAGTCGTCCGGATTGCCGGGGACATTCTCCGTGCGCGTCGAAACATCTTGGGGCGTCCCGCCCACGAGGCTCGCGACCGCATCCACGACCGCAGCGCCAAGCCCGCTCCCGTTCGCGTTGATGTCGAACACGAGAGGATTGCCGCTTCCATCAACGGTCCCCGTGTCGCGCCCGATCGCTTCGTAGTCATCGCGACCGCTCTGCTGCGACCAGATGCTGATCACGCGCGCGCCGATCCCGTTGAGGGCGTCGACCGTCTCGGCGTAACTCGGCGCGGGGAACGAGTACGTATCGTTGTTCATCGAGTCGTTGTGCCAGTTGGCATCACCGAAGAGCAGGAAGATCGGAAGTGCTCCAGGCCGAAAGCATGGGTAGCCACGGCGAACGCCGTCTTCGTCCGGAATCGTGGGGCAGGTCTGGTCCGGAATGCTTCCGCCCGGCCAGGAGAGTCCCATTCCGGTCGCGGACGCCCAGAGCGCCGGCGTGTACGACTCCGGGCCGTCCCCGCCGCCGTGACAGGGCAGACCCTGCACCGCTTCGAGGATGTCCGGCGTGCCGTTCGGCGCACCCTGAATCCGCCCGATGTCGTTCGTTGCCGCATCGCGCGGACAGCTCGTCGGCGTTGCGGCCAGACTCCACGCACCGAGGTCCTGTTCGGGCGGTGCGATTTCGCGAAGCAGGTAGAACGGAAGGTCGTTTCCACCGCCAACCGGCGTCACGGGATAATCATCCATTCCACCCGCGCCAAACTGCACGTCGCGGATCGCCCCCTGAATGCCAGGAATGATCGTGTCGAGGAGGCCCTGAATCAGGTTGGTTCGCTCCTGCTGCATCGACCCCGTCATGTCGACGAGGAAGAACACGTCCGCGAGGGTGATGTTGGTTCCAAACTGAAGGCGTCGCGCCTCGCGCGTTCCGAAAGGCAAGACGACGAAGAAGTCGTCCATGTCGATGGTCGAGGTCGGGTCGGTAGGATCCGTTCCGGTGCCGTCGACTTCACCGAGGTCGGTCACGCCGTCGCCATCGCTGTCGATGGCCCGCGGGTTGGTTCCAAGTTCGCGCTCCCGAGCATCGCTGAGGCCGTCGTTGTCGCTGTCGGTGTCCGCGAAGTCGGGTGTTCCGTCTCCATCGGTGTCCGGCGGAACGCAGGGATCGGTCCCCGCCTCTTCCGCGTCGGTAAAGCCGTCACCGTCCGTGTCCTCCGCGTCGGAGGACTCCCAGCCATCGTCAATCCCGTCCCCGTCGGAGTCGCGGCGCTGACACCCGCCAGGCGGTCCACCGCCTCCGTCCGCGGTTCCGCCGTCGCTACCGGGACGAACCGGTCCGGTCGTGGCCGGGTCGCACCCAAACGCCAGCGCAAACGCGAGGACCCACAACCACCGATACGACATTCGACCTCCCGAAAACCAACCTCATCAAGAATACGGCTTCGAGCGAACGCGGACCAGCGCCAGGGAGATCCCTAAGGGATCATGAGGTTTTTTACGGGGCGACCTCAGATCAGGATGGTCGCGCCATCGGGCGGAACGATGATGTAGACCTCGCGCGAGTCGAGGTCCGTCACGCCGTTGCCGACCACGACGATTCGTGCGCGGAAGATCTGCGCCGTCTCAGCGGGCGGCCGAACGTCGTTGAGAAACTCGACGCTGAACTCCACGATGGTCCCCGGAATCACGTTGTAGAAGGTCGTGTCGTCGAAGCTGTCGTAGCCCGTTCCCGGCACTCCCTCACGAAACCCTTCCACCGGCGTGATCGCCTTGATGAAGGTCGTCGCGTCGAACTCGTCCGGGTTTCCAGGAACGTTCTGGGTCCGCGTCGACACATCCTGCGCGACGCCACCGGTAAGCGTACCGATCGCATCGAGGATCGAGTTCGTGACGGTACCGCCGGCCGCGTCTTCGACGAGGGGGCGCCCGGTTCCATCCACGGTCCCGGTCTGCCGCGCGGCCTCCTCAAGGTGCGCGCGCCCCCCGCCGTTGACGGCGACGCCAATGAAGCGTGCGCCGATCGAACCAAGGGCCGACATCGCGGACGCAAAGGTCGGCGGCGGCGGCGTCACGGCCTCGTACGGATTCTCTCCCGTCGGTCCGTTGTGCATTTCGACATCCGTCACGACCACGAAGATCGGCAGTGCGCCCGGTCGAAAACACGGATACCCGGTTCGCAGCGTCGTCTCATCCGGACGCGACGGGCAGGTGCGCGGCGGAAGCGACCAGCTCCCGCTGCTGTGCGTGTAGGTGGCGCCCAACCCGGTGGCCGCGTGAAAGAGCCCGACCACGTGGGACTCCGGTCCGTCCGCACCGCCGCCCGCAGAAAGGCCGTTGAGCGCCGTCTGCACCGAAGCCACATCCGGAGTGATGTCCTGCTCGTGCGCGTAGCCCATGTCGCCGGGGCTACCGCAGGTTCCAAAGCCACCGAGAATGCCGCCTGAACCGCATGCGTCGAGCGGTAGATCCCGGAACTGACCAACACCCATCTCGAGGTTCGGAATGCGTGCACGGATCTGTTCGGCGAGCGTGGTGAGCGACGACTGCACGTTCGCGATCGGGGCGCCCATCGAACCGGTGGTGTCGATGAGGAAGTAGACGTCGGCGATGTTGATGTCGGTGCCGAACTGCAGGCGGCGATTCTCACGCGGCCCGTTGAAAGGCAGCACTACGAAGAAATCACCAACGTCGATGGTGCTCGTCGGATCTGTGGGATCCGTCATCGTGCCGCGCGCTTCGCCGAGGTCGGTCACCCCGTCCATGTCGGTGTCGCGGTTGCGCGGGTCGGTGTTGAAGGTGCCGACTTCTTCCGCATCCGACAAACCGTCATTGTCCGAATCGCCGTCCCACCAGTCTGGGGTTCCGTCGCCGTCCGTATCGCGAATCCGGCACGGCCGGTCGCTCGCTTCGTCGCGGTCGAGGATTCCGTCGCCGTCCGAATCGTCGTCTTGGAAGTTCGGTGTTCCGTCCCCGTCGAGATCGCCAGTGCCTTCCAGGTCGTCCGCGATGCCGTCCCCGTCGGCGTCCTGGCCCATGTTGCAGCCAGCGACGTCGACGCCGCCGCCACCGTCGCCGCCACCGCCACCGTCTCGGCCAGGGCGATCGTCATCCCCGCAGGCAACGAGGGAAAGGGCAGCAAGGAACACCAAGGAACAGCGCATGGTTCCTCCAACAAGGAGAGCAAGAAGGCCGCGCACCACCACGCGGAAGCTATTCACTGTGCGGAGTCGCTCCGGTGGCGTCTTTGAGAAAACTCTCCTGGCGAACGAGATTCCCTAGAAAGACCCCGTTGACGGATCTCGAACGCTGCGTCCCGAAAGCGTTGACGCCGGCGCTCGTGCACCGGCGCATCGACCGTAAGGTCAGATGATCGGGCCGCCCGGGCGAGCCGGAACGACGATGAACACCTGGCGTTCGTCGAGGACCGCCGCGCCGCTTCCGCGAACCTGGATGAACGCGATGAAGACGCGCGAGACGACATCGCCTTCGAAGAAATCGTTTCGGAAGGTGATGCGGAATTTCACCTCGGTGCCCGGAACCGCGCCGAAGAAGGTCGACTCGTCGATCGCGGCAACCGCCTGGTCTGGAAGCACACCCACCGGCGGCAACCAGCACGGGTCGGTCGGGGGCGTCGCACGGCACGCCGGCTGACGTCGCTTGATGAAGTTCGTCGCGTCCACCTCGTCCGCAGTGTCGTCGCGAAGGGCGGTATCCACATCGAGAGGAACGCGCGTCGCGACCGTTTCGACCGCCGTGACGACCTGCTCGATGAACGCCGCTTCGCCGCCGCCTCCGTCCGGGAGGTCATACACGAGCGCATTTCCGTCGAGGTCGATGGAGCCGGTCTCCTCGGCGGTTCGCCGCATGAAGAAGCAGGGTGTTCGACCGTCCGGCGCGCCGCCGCCTGGCATCGTCGAACAGTTCGTGTTGTCGGTGTTGATGCCGATGTACTTCGCGCCGCGTCGGTTCATCTCGCGAATCGCGTCCTCCCACACAGCCGGCGCAGGAGCGATGTCAGCGTAAGGGCTGCAGCTCATGCTCTCGCCCGGAGGACCGTTGTGGGAACAGAAGTCGGTGAAGTGCACGACGATCGGCAGCGCGCCCTCGCGGAAACACGCCGCGCCCCAACCCGTGTCGAGGCAGTCGCCCACCCAGCGGCGCATCATGTAGGTGCTACCCGACGACATCCACGTGCCGCCTTCGCCGGTCATCAGCTGAAAGAGCGCTTCGGTGGACGACTCGGGGCCGTCGCCACCTCCGTGACGCGCCATGCCGTTGAACGCGGTCTGCACGTCCACCGAACGCTCCGGCGGGGTCATACCGATCGCCACGATCAGCGGTTCGTCCGCGCCGCCGCCATAGCGGCCGAAGGGATAGTCGTCGTGCTGGCCGCCACCGAACCAGGCGTCCGCGATCGTCTCGCCGATTCGGTCGATCATGCCAGTCCCGGGCGTTGTCACTGTCGACTGAACCAGCCCTAGCTCCGTTCCCATCGAACCGGTGGTGTCCGTGAGGAAGAAGACGTCTGCGACGCGAATGTCGGTGCTGAAGTCGAGGTCCCGCTGCTCGGGCATTCCATTGAAGGGGAGGACCACAATGAAGTCTTCCGGCGGAACGCCACAGGACGGGTTCGTCGCGCACCCACAGGAGTCACCGGTGGTTCCGTCCGGGCAGTTGATCTGCTCGCGCGCAATCTCCACGAGGTCCGAAAAGCCGTCGCCGTCCGTGTCGAGACCACAGAGGTCCGTACCAAAGCGAATCTCATCTGCGTCCGAAGCGCCGTCGTTGTCCTGGTCAGAGTCGAGGAAGTCGGGAAGCCCGTCGCTGCCGAGCTCACCGCTGATGGGATTGACCTCGACCGCACAGGTCGTCGGAATCGTGTTCGGGTCACCGTCTCCTGCCTCGAGGGCGTCATCGATGCCATCGTCATCGGAGTCCAGATCGCGGAACGCCGGAATGCCGTCCTCGTCCGGGTCGCGACGTCCCTCGTGAATGTCGAGGATCGAGTCACCATCGGAGTCGGTGTCGAACACATCGGGGGTGCCGTCTTCGTCGGTGTCGACCGGCACGCCGCCCATGGTCTCATCGACGTTCGGAATCCCGTCGCCATCCACGTCGTCATCGAGCGCGTCGATGATTCCGTCGCCGTCGAGATCGTCGTCGCGCTGATCTCCGTCGAGCACTCCGTCGCCGTTGGAGTCGAGGTCGAGGTAGTCGGGCGTTCCATCACCGTCGGTGTCCACGGGCGGCGACGCGCAGTTCTCATCACCCGCTTCGACCGCGTCCGAAAGTCCATCGCCGTCGGAGTCGTCGTCGTTCGAGTTCGGGCGTCCGTCTCCGTCGATGTCTCCCTCTCCTTCGTCCATCGAGGAGATGAAGTCACCGTCCGGATCGTCGGCGGCCCCGCACCGAACAACGGAGCTGTCGAGCGTTGTGGAGGCGTCCCGCTCGCCGGGGTCGGCGTCATCGCCGCATCCGAGGAGGACAATCAAACCCAACCAACCAAGCCTGCGACTCATATCAACTACCTACCAAGCAACCACAACCGCCTCGACCATGGTGCGGGGAGGTCACGGCCGAAGCAACCCGGCTACGGGGAATTTCCCACGTTTCTCGAACGGAATTGACATCCAGGCGCTCGGGCGGTAGCGGTCGCCCCGAGGGAGTAACTATGCGACGTCTGCGCGAAGCATTTGGCACCTTGTTCGTAATTACCCTGGTCGCCTGTGGACCCACCTATCCGAATTGCGACGAGGACGACGATTGTCGGGACGGGGAGTACTGCGTCGACAACCAGTGCCAGCAGTGCCGAACCGATAGCCACTGTCCTGCGGGACAGCAGTGTGTCGGCGGTCGCTGTGAGGATATCGACGGGTATTGCAGTTCCAACGCGGACTGTCCCGATGGCCAGGAATGCCGAGGAAATCGGTGCGTTGCGGAAGCTTCGACCAACGTGTCGGAACCGATCACCGATACAGGCCCGACGCAATGTGAGTTGCGAACGGTCTACTTCAGCTTCGACAGCGAGGAGCTCGACTCGTCCGCCCGCGACGCGATCTCGGCGAACGCGCGCTGCGTTCGGGACCGAAGCATCGCGCGAGTTCACCTGACTGGGTTCACCGACCCACGCGGTACGGAAGAGTACAACCTCGCCCTTGGTGATCGTCGCGCACGAGCGGTGCTTCAATACATGTCGTCGCTCGGAGTGGAGCGAGGAAACCTCTCCGCGTCGTCGATGGGCGAGGAAATGTCGCGCGGACAGGACGAGGCCGGCTTCCGCAACGACCGCAAGGTCACTTTCACCGAACAATGAGAATCGCGCTCATCGTCTGCCTTCTCGCGGGCTGCTATTCCAAGAGCGCCGGCGAGAAGCTTGCTCGGGAAGCCCAAGACCGCGAAGCCCGACTTCAGCAGCTCGAAAGCGGCATGGAAGGACAGCGCACCCAAATGCGCGCCGCCCTTGAGTCCGCAGAAGCCAAGGTTCGCGAGCTCGAGCAGGTTCTCGAGCGGGCGACCGAAGTCGTCACCCGCAACAGCGCCGACCTGGGCACCGAGGTGGGGCAGCTCCGTCAACAGCTCCAGGCGATGGAAGGCACCGTCGCTGAGCTGCGCAACGAGCTTCAGGGAACGCAGCAAGCGCTCGCCCAACAGCAGACGACGCTCGATCAGCGCATCAACCAGATGGCGCGGCGCGCGGGCGTAGATCTCTCGCTCGACGAGAGTCAGATCCCCTCTGAGCGCAACGAGCATTTCACCGCCGCGCAAACCGCGCTCCGCCAGGGTGAACACTCGAAAGCGCGCGCTCTCTTTCGGGCGTACGTACAGCGCTACAGCGACGATGATCGCGCCGATGACGCGCAGCATGCGATCGGCAAATCCTACCTTGAACAGCGACAGCCAGCGCGGGCCCTTTCGGAGTTTCGCCGGGTTGTCTCGAACTACCGCAGCGGCGACATCTTCGACCAGACGCTCTTCGATATGGCGGAAGCCTTTTACCAGCTTCACGCGTGCACGGACGCGCGCTCCGCGCTCGAGGCGCTCATTCAGCGGGCAAGCCGTCGCAGCGCCCTTGGACGCCAGGCTCGAACCAAGCTGCGACAGGTGCGCTCCGCACCGCGCGGCTACTGCACGTCCTGAGCTCTACTCCAAGAGCCGACGGGCATCGCGTTCGAGGTTGCGAAGCCCGTCCGCGTCCGTTCGGTAGAACCCGCGAATGCGGGCAGTCTTGTCGACGAGCACCAGGTGCGTGCCGTGGGTGATGTCGTTTCCGGCGCGCTCCCCCATTCGCACCTTGAGCCCGTCCTGAATCGCCCGGCGCACCGCGTCCTCCTCCCCGGTGAGAAAGGTCCATCGCGCAAGGTTGGCCGAGTGCGTCTCGGCGTAGCGGCGGAGGACCTCCGGGTTGTCATGGACCGGGTCCACGGTGAACGAGACGAAGTGCAGGTCCCCCTCGATCTTGCGCTCGAGGTTCCCCATCTGCGTTGTGATCATCGGGCAGACACTCGGGCAGGTCGTAAAGATGAACCCTGCGATCCACACCTTTCCGCGAAGCGACGCCGTTGAAAACGCGGATCCATCCTGCGCGGTGAGCTCGATCGCAGGAACTTCGGCGAGCTCGGGCAGCGGCGCTTCACCACCACACGCCACGAACAGCGCAATCGTCGACGCTCGCAGAAGCTTCCGCGGCGCTCGCGACCTCATGCGATGAGAACGTCGACCATGAGCGCCGCAAAGAGCAGCGTCAGATAGAGCAGCGACGCGATGAAGGACTTGCGTGCACCCTTCACCGGGTCCGCCGCACGCATTGCCTGGATCGTCGACGCAAAGAAGCCCACCCCAAGCACCAGCGCACTCACGAGGTAGAGGAGACCGGCGACGCGAAACACGTAGAGAAGCGTCGACACCGCAAGAAGCATCGCCGCGTAAAACGCCGACTGCGCGAGGGCGACCTTCACGCCTCGCTCCGAAGGCAGCGTCTTGAGACCAGCCCGATCGTAGTCCGCTTGGCGATAGATCGAGATCGCCAGGAAGTGCGGGACCTGCCAGATAAAGAGGATCGCAAAAAGCACCAGGCCCGGCGCATCAAGGCTTCCAGTCGCGGCGGTCCAACCCATCAGCGGCGGGAGCGCTCCAGGGATCGCACCGACGAGAAGCGCGGCGGAAGACGCACGCTTCATCGGCGTGTACACCGCCACGTAGCTAACCAGCGCGACCGCCCCGAGCAGCCCGGTCAGCGGGTTCACCACGAAGGTGAGGACCGGTACCGACACGAGACCAAGAACCACACCGAGCACGAGGGCGACCCGCGGATTGAGTCGCTGGTCCGGCAGCGGGCGCTTCGCGGTCCGTGCCATCAAACGATCGCTGTCCCGCTCGAGCCAGCAGTTCAATGCGTTGGCCGCCGCAACCACAGTGGTTGTGGTGAGCAGCATGACGAGCATCACCCCGAGCGGCAGCGACTCAGGTGCCAACCCCATTCCACCAGCAGCGGTGACCAGCACCATCAAGGTGATCCGAGGCTTGGTCAGCGCCACCACGTCCCGCACCACGTCCGCAAAAGGACGCTGCTTGGAAGTCGTGGACAGGGCCGTCATCGCGCGCTCATATGGCATTTCGGGTCCGCGGGCGTCAAGGCGACCGGGCCCAACCCTCGGCCTGGGGTCGACGCAGCTGAAAAACCAGCAGATTTAGCGGGTCAGCGCGATAACGAGCGCTACTGCGCCACCGAGTGCGAGCAACACCCCGGCGCCGAGAACCAGCCACGGGAGTTTCGAGGTCGGCGGATGCACGATCGCTTCCGGAGGGGGAACGACCGGCGCCTTCGCGGGCTCCGCGACTGCAGGAGCCTCTTCGCCACCCAGCACCGCCTGAAGCGCCTGCGCGAACTCCACGGCCGTGGTGTAGCGATCGTCCGGTTCCTTATGGAGTGCACGCATCACGGCTGCTTCGAGACCCGGCGGAAAACTCCGCCCGGGCACACGCTGGGAAAGCGGAATCGGATCCGCATTGACGTGGAGCTGAATGAACTCGATGGACTGCTTTGCGTCGAAAGGCAGCTTGCCCGTGAGCAGCTCGTACATGATCGTGCCGAGCGAGTAGATGTCCGAGCGCGCGTCGAGCTTCTTTCCGCGCGCCTGCTCCGGACTCATGAACTCAGGCGTACCGAACACCATGCCTTCTCGGGTCAGGATCATCGAACCTGGGGCCATCTGTTTTTCGGTCACTTTCGCGAGACCAAAGTCCAACACCTTCGGGTAGTCCTCGATGCCGCCCTGAACGGTGAGGAAGATGTTCTCGGGCTTCAGGTCGCGGTGAATGATCCCGGCCTGGTGGGCTTCGTCGAGCGCGCCACACACCTGCGTCATGATCGAGATCGCGCGCTCTGGATCCATCGGCCCATGAGCACGCACAACCTGAGCGAGGTTCCGGCCCTCGAGATACTCCATCACGAAGTAACAAGCGCCGTCCTCAAGCTGACCGTAGAGAAATACCCGCGCGGTATTCGGGTGCGACAGGTGGCTCATCGCTCGCGCTTCACGACGAAAGCGCGAGACCAAGTCCGATCGAGAGAGATACCGCGGGTGTAGGATTTTGATGGCAACGTGCCGGTTCATCTCCGGCTGCTCGGCCTTGTAGACCGAACCCATCCCTCCCGATCCGATCTTCTTGACGATGCGGAACTGGCCGGCGACATCTTTTCCGACGTAATTGTCGGGCACGGCGCGAGCTTACACGAACTCGGCTCGGAGGGGCATGTTCCCCGCAACCCCCTTGGGAACTGCCCGAGGAGCCCTCGTGACCAAACTACGTGCCTCCACCACCCGCCGAGCCCCCACTCGCCGAACCACCCGTCTGGCCGCACCGCCCCAGCCGAAGCGGCGACCCGGCAAGCGCTCCCCTTTCTCAGAGCTTCTAGAGCGGAGGGCACCAAAAAGGCGCGAGCAGGAAATCCCCACACGACCGGCCGTCGAAGGGCGTCAAACTCGCGCGAACGTTCGGGGAGAGCCCCGGGACGTGGAAGGTCGGGAGACACTGGAGCGAGGACGTCCCGAGCAGCGCGAGCGCCCTGAACCGGAACCGATCGCTGCTGACGCGCCCTTTCGCCTCCCTCCCCCGATCGTGCTGCCCCCGCCTCAGTCGGTCGCACCCGCCGCGCAACCAGGCTGGGAACAGGCCCAGGCGGCTGTGTTGGCCGAGCGCGTGTTGAGCCACGTCCGCGTCGGTGGTCGAGATGAGGTTCGGCTGGGTCTCAGCGGCGTTCTCGAAGGCGCCGAAGTTCGGCTCAAGCTCGTCGACGGCCGCATCGTTCCCACCCTTGTGGGTGATCGCCCTCAAGACCTAGAGAGCCTGGCCTCCCGTCTCGCGGAAGAGTTTGCGGCGCGAGGGATCGACGCCGACGAAGTTGAGGTCGAGCTCTCCTAAGAGCCTCGAACACGCGCGTGGTAGCCTACGCCCATGCGCGCCGTCCTCCTTATTGCTCTCTTGGTCGCATGCGGCGACGACGACATGACCCTGGGCTTCGACGCCGCAGTCGAGGACACCGGCACCGACAGCGGATCCGACGCTGGCTTTGACAGCGGGTTTGACGCCGGCACCGACAGCGGATCCGACGCCGGCACCGACAGCGGATTTGACGCTGGCGTTGACAGCGGATTCGACGCGGGTCCCGCGACCTGCACTCCCGAAGCGCCCGGGATCACATTTCCATCGGGAACGTGGAACGCGGTCGTCGCCGCCGAGGGCGCGGCCCTTGACCAGCCTGTGAGTGTCGACTTCGACGGCGACAGACTCCTCGTTTCGAACAGCGCGAGCTGGCTGGTGATCTCCACCGCGGCCGGAAACATTCTCGAAGTCGAGGGGACGGTTGGCGTACTTGCATCGGGAGCGTCGTTTCTTGGTCCTTCCTACGTCGCATGGAACACAGGCGCCGATGGATTTGCGGAAGGGCTCTACGTGAGCATCGAGGACGCAGCGGGTCCTGGAATCCTCGCCGTGAGCCCGGACGGGTCGAGCGTTTCCACGTTGGGGAATGCCACCGAGCCAGGCGAAATCGAGTTCGGTCCGGGCGGAGCGTGGGGCGGGCAGCTCTACGTGCCAGCGCGCGAGCGAGCGGACGCGGTGATGCCCAACCCCTTCGAGGTCTATCGATACGACGCGACCGGTATGCGCACGCGAGTCGCGATTACGGTGGGAGGCGCTCCGCTGGTTGGCGCGTTCGTGCTCGAGTTCGGACCGGGTGGAGCGCTCGGAACCGACCTCTACGTGGGCACCGTCATGGACACGGGTTTCAGCCCGGGGAGCATCCCCGCGATCTATCGTGTGGCTGCAGACGGAACGGCGACGGAGATCACGCGCGGTTTTCGACCCTTCGGGATCGCCGCGCCAGCGATGACGGCAGGCCCCTTCGGAGAGTTCCTCTACGTCTCCAACGGCACCGGCATTACCCGCGTGGACGCGGACGGGACCGCCGAAATGTTCGCGGAGACGCTGACAGCGACTGCGTCGCTCCGATTCGGCCCTGACGGATCGCTCTACCTCGCCGAGCCCGGGGAACCCCGCGTGCTGCAGATCTCCCCTTGCCCGTAGGGTCGACAAGCGCGGGACCACTGGGGAACCCCGCGGGCCGGGCTTCTTAGGTCGCGAGGGAGAGGATACGGATGCCGATCTCTCCGTCGACGTCCACGAGCTCGCCTTCCGCAACCACCTGCTGACCTGCGCGGAGGGAAACGCGGTCGCCCACGCGCTGCGACGTCGTCACGACCTCACCCGGTCGAAGCGCCGCAAGCTCTTCCACCGCGAGCGTGAAACGCGCGACCTCCACCGAAAGGGCAATCGGTGCGTCTCCCACCTGCGTGACGACTTCCTGTCCCGCATCGGTTCCCACTTCGTCGCTCATTACGCCGCCTTTGTGTTCGGGGAGAGCCTCTCCCGCTTCGATCGAGTGAAGAAACCACCCCTCGAATTGTTCTTCGAGCCACCAGCTGGTCCGGCTTGCACCGAGGACACGCACGCGGATGCGTTCGTTCTGCCTCCACCAGCATTCGTCGAGCACAACGACATCACCGGGCCGAAGGCTCGCTAAGTCTTCGGCGCCGAGCTCCGCTGCGCCCGCATCCGCGCAGACCGTGAGTCGCAGGCGCTTGAGGTTGGGCGGCGTGGTTTCTGCCGGAACGCGATCGGGAATCCAGACGCGGGCAACGCCGGTGGTCACGCCGACGCGCATCTGAGTCGACCACACCGCGCTGCCTTCGTCCCGAAGCGCGGCCACGACGGGAAGCGGTGACGTGACAACCGCAGCGGCACGCCAGGGAAGACCTTCCAGCAAGCGCGTTGCTGCATAAAGGACAACGCCGCGCTCTACGTCGCTGAGCGGACCGCTCGCGGTGGGCGGCACGAGTTCCGCGCCCAAGAGGACGTCGATCCACGCGAGCGCGAGATCCGGGGCGAGCTCCAGGACGAGCTTTTGCTGAGCTGGTCCGACGAGGACCACACCGACAAGAGGATCCGAAAGGGACTCCGCAAGCCGTCCGGGCGCACACACGTGCAGCCAGTTTCCGGCCATGGAAGTTTCGCCGAAGATCGCGCTCAGGCGCTCGCCGAGATCCGAGATCGCGAGAGGCGGGACACGCCGCGCAGCTCGCGCAATCAATGGAACAAAGCGCTTTTCGACGCGCTCCAAGCGGTCCCAGGGATACGGCGCCGGCACAGCGCGGCAGTATCGTTTGCTCGCGCGCGACAATCAACGACTTGCCCAAAGCCGAGAGGTGGAACAAAGCCCCTGGCGATGCAGGCTTCGGTTCGCTACCGGCGCTGGGCGGTCGGCTTTCTCGTCTACACCGTCTTCGTGATCCTCTGGGGGGCGCTCGTCCGAGCGACTCTTTCGGGGGACGGGTGTGGCGATCACTGGCCCCTCTGCAACGGCGAGGTCGTCCCAGTGGCGCCTGCAGCCGAAACGCTGATCGAACTCACGCATCGCATCACCTCGGGCCTTGCGTGGATTGGAGCCCTCGCGTTTGTGCTCGTGGCGCAGCGCCTCGAGCCCGGTCTTCAGCGGGTGAGGCGCGGCGCCCGGTGGGTGCTCTTCTTCATGACCACGGAAGCACTCGTCGGTGCCGGCCTGGTCCTCTTTCGCATGGTCGCCGAAAACCCAGACGAGGCGCGCGGCTATTGGGCGGCGGCGCACCTGGCCAACACGCTCTTGCTCCTCGCCGCTTCAACGCTTCACGTTTGGTATGCGTATGGCGGTCGGCGGTTGACGTGGACACCGCGGTGGATGGCCGTGATCGCGGGGTGGGTGCTGCTCGGGGCCAGCGGAGCGATCGCTGCGCTCGGCGACACGCTCTTTCCGGTGAACTCGCTGGCGGAAGGTTTCGCGCAGGACCTCTCGCCAAGCTCCCATGTCTTTCTTCGGCTTCGAACGTTCCACCCACTGATCGCGATCGCCGTGACGGCGGGGACGCTCTTCGCCGGTGCAAAGGCAATTCGAGGCGACACGAAAAACCTTGCTCTCCTGGTGGGCGCGCTCTTGATCGCTCAGGTCGGCCTTGGCTTTCTCAACGTGACGCTGCTTGCGCCCATCTGGCTGCAGCTCGTGCACCTGGCGCTCGCGGACACGCTCTGGATCGCATTGATCTGGCTCGCGGCGCGCGACCAGTCCCGCACGAGTTAGCTAGAACGCGCTTCCCTTAAACTGACCGCGCGCTCGCTGGTTCTCGACGCCCCTTGCGGCGTTGCTCGTCTTGAAATACCGACACGGCGTCAGTCAACGATTTCAAATCGGAGCTCGCGAGACTCGTCGCCATGGCGATACTCGACCAGGAGCTGACTGGCGACGCGCAGGGAGTTCCAGATCTGCATTGCGTACTCGGGGCGCTCGATCGACTGGCCGTTGATCTGAGTGACGGTGTCGCCGGGCTGCAGGTCGAGCGAGCTAAATCGCGGGTCCTCGGGGTAGAGGCGCGTCAGACGAAACCCAACGAAGTGGCCGTCTTCAAGGTGGGGTTCCGTTCCTACACCCTGGAGAAATCGTCCGAGGCCGGCGTCGAGCACCGCCGCAAGATCGGCCCGCGAGATCGCACCGGCGGTGACCGGCGGCTCGTAGGTCTCTGCGACCGCTTCCGGCTCCCCGACCGGCGCCTGGGCGGTCTGCGTGGTGGGCTCTGCCGATGCACCACATCCAACGATCAGGAGTGAAACGAAGATTCGCCGCATTTCATTGAAGAAGCACGGCGATCTACGCACGTCAACAAAACCGCGGATCAGCTCTCTTCGCCGCGAAGGATCCGCACCTCGCGCATCACATCGGCCGCGACCTGCTCCACGTCGCGATCGGCATCGACGTGCACAACGTTGTCCTTCGGGAAATGGGCTTCGATTTCTCGGTAGAACCCCGCGAGCTGCTGCTGGAGCTCGTCTCCGTCGTACATTTCCCGCCCGCGCATGCGCTCGAGTCGCCGGCGCGCCGCAACCTCCGGCGGAATGTCCAAGACGATGGTGAGATCGGGTCGCCGCGCGTGCCTGTTCAGCTCTTTCACCCATGCGGTGGCATCGCTCGTTCCGCCGCCGGTGATGGACTGATACGCGATCGACGAATGGTCGTAGCGGTCGCTGATCACCGTCACGCCATCGATGAGGTTGGGCGTGATCTCGGCTTCGACGTGGTCCATTCGGTCGGCCGCGAAGAGCAGCGCCATGGTGCTCCAGCTCGGAGGTCGAGGACCGCTCATTCCAGGAACGACCACCCGCCCTGTTAGGATCTGCCGAAGCAACATTCCGATCGGTCCATCACTCGGCTCCCGCGTGGTGTGAACCGGCAGCCCGCGATTCCGAAGGGCCTTCGCCAAGATCTTCGTGTGCGTGGTCGTCCCCGCGCCGTCGACGCCCTCGAGCGCGATAAATAGCCCCTCGATCATCGCCCGCACCGTAGCAAGAAGGCCGGAAGCGCAAAAGTCGCGTTCCCCCGACGCCGGGCGCGAATTCGCGTGAATCGGTCGCTCCCTCGATGGGCCCACCGGAAGTTTGCCGCAAAGAAAGCCTCCCAAAACAACGCGTTAGGGCGCATCGCAATACTGCCGCTCTTTGAGGCGACAGAGCGCGCGGCGAGCCTGACCCGCGAGCGGTCCGCCCGGCGCTTCCTCGAGGTAGCGGCGGTACGCGTTTCGCGCGGCGTCGTCATCGTCCAGGGTGGCCCGCAGGCGGCCGAGGGCAAAGAGCGCGTTCGCCCCAAGGACGGTGCCTCGCCCGATGGAGGCTGCCCGGCGGTAGGCTTCCGCGGCACGACCCACGTCGGACTCTCGTTCAAAGGCTTCGGCAACCTCGACCCAGGCTCGGGCGCGGTTCACGCGGTGATTGCTCGAGCGGGCGACCGCGTAGAGCTCATGACGCGCGCGGGCGTACTGTCCCCTCTCGAAGAAACGTGCGGCGAGATCGAAGCGAAGGTCGTCGGAGAGCGAGGGCACCCGCGTCGCTCGCTCGGTTTCCGTGGTGGGTTCCGCGGTGGCGATTTCCGCGGTGGCGGTTTCCGCAGCGGGCGCTTCCGCGGGTTCCTCCGCCTGCGCTTCGGGGTCGGTCGGCGATTCCCCGGCGGCGATCGCGGGACGCTCAGTGGGCTCATCCGAACTCACCTCGACTTCCTCGGCGCTCGGCTCGAGTGACTCCAGCAACTCGAGTGACTCCGGCGTAGGCTCGAGAAGCTCTTCCGCCGCGTCCGCACGGGCGGTCGACACCGTGTGGTCTTCCCCTGCATGCACCAACACGGCATCGCGACCGTCGAGCGGAACGACCCGAACCACCCCCTCTTGAACGTGGACGTGCGTCGATCCTTGGGAATCGACCCGAACGTCGAACACCGTTCCGACAACCTCAACCCGCGCGTTGGCGGTGCGCACGACGAAGCTCTCCTCGCCGCGAACGACCGGGTGAAACTCCACGCGAACATGCCCACGGCGAAGACGAACGCCGAGGTTGTTGCCATGAATCTCTTCAAACGCCGCGCGCGAGGATGGATGAACGGTCACGAGCGCGCGTGGCTCGAGACCGCCTAGCGCCACCCGCACCAGCTGGGCGTCGCTCGTCTCTACCGCGTCGCCTTCGCGAAAGTCGCCCCGGCGCACCAGCACGCCGTCCCGCATCGCTTCGAAGGTCGCGACGGGATCGGCGGGCGCGTCCTGCGACGACCACCACACCAGCGCAACCGCAGCGGCAGCCGCAAGCCCAACGCCGATCCCCGCGAAGAACGGGCGACGTGAACGCGGCGCGAACGCCTTTTCTCGAGGTGCCTCCAGAAGACGCCGCTCCATCCGAGCGCGCATGACGTCGTCGAGTTCCGGCGGATCATCGCGGAGCTGGCGCGCAAGGTCGTGGCTATCCGGCATGGGAGCCTCCCTCCGCGAGCGCAGCATCAAGTTTCTTTCGGGCGGCCTTGAGCCGTGCGTGGAGTGTCGAGATGCCAACGCCGGTCATCTCTTTGATCTCCTGGAGCGTGTGGCCTTCCACTTCTTTGAGGACGAAGACCGTTCGCTGGTCAGGGTTGAGCTCTTGAAGGAGCGCCTCTGCGCTCGTCCGGGCTTCGTGCCGCACGTCCGGGCGCACCGCGGGACGACCGATGCCGACCGCGTGGGAAATGCGCCCCCAGCGATCGCGACGCCACCGAGCCCGGGCCTCATCGAGAGCGCGGCGGGTGGCGATGCCGAGGAGCCAGGTTCCGACCTTCGAACGGCCGCCGAAGCTGCCCGCGCCGTCCAAAGCGGCCAGGAAAACCCGCTGCACCACGTCCTCCACATCGGGGTCGTGGGCGCCGAGAATTCGGGCCACATGACGGTGAACGCGTTCCACATGGGCCCGGTAGAGAGCGCGAACCGCGCGCTGGTCGCCGGCTGCAGCGCGCGCGAGAGTTTCCGCTGAATCCGGGTCGAATCCGTCGTCCACCAGTCGAATGTGTGGCCTACCCACACTGCGGAGTCGTTCGCGGGCACCGCCTTTTCCAACCTGACTCACGAATCTCTTCCGGATGGGTCGGGCTCCGGTTCGGGGCGGATTCGAAGCGAGGTGATGACCCACGGCGTCCAGGTGTCCTCGAGGACCACAAACTGCCCGTGAACGAGCGCACGAGCGCGACTGTTCGCGAGAATCGCGTCCGCACCAGCCTCGAAAACCCACTCGAGCGGACCGGCGATGCGCCAGGACACTTCGAAACTCCCGCGGAACCCGAAACTGTGGACGGTTTGGCGCGCGTCGCCACCGACCAGGCTGGCGCTCCCGATCCGCGAGAGAAGTCCGAGGGTGATGCCGAAGCTGACGTCGCCCACGACGAGGGGACGCAGCTGGGCGCGAACGCTGGTGCTGACCGCTCGGTATTTGATGCGTTCTCCCGTTCGGAGCTGGACTTCCTCGGGCATGAGCGGCAGGTCCGCTTCGATCGTCAAACAGTGGGCGCCGACGCAAAGACCAAGGCCTGCGCCCGGGCCGATAAGCACGCGCTCGCGAACCGGGGAGTAGCCGAGGAGCATGCGCAGGTAGATCGTCGGCCGCGCGCCCTCTCGTTCACGGCGCTCCTCGGGGTACTCAAGGTAGACCCAGTCGCTCTCCGCTTGACGTTGCGCGGGCGGCAACGCGAGCGAGGCTTCATCGAGCAGACTCTCCACCGCGAGGGCCACCGCCCGGTCGGCTCCGGGATCCCGCGGATCGAGCACGAGAGTCGTCGCGAGGGTGCGGCCGTGCGGTCCGCCAACGCCAACCCAAAGAGCGTCCTCTCGCTGGACGAGCGCGACATGACCCTCCGCGACGGCCTCCGCAATCACGGGCGGAGCCTCCCCAACCTCGACGTCCAGGCCGCGACGCGTGAGCGCGCGAACGGTGCGCTGACCGAGGCGCTCAAGGCCGGCTTCCGGGTGAAGAACCAACGGCTCCGCAAGCGCGGTCTGTGTCAAAGCGGCGCAGATCGCGAGCGCACCGTAGACGGAGAGGGGACGCCTGGCCCCACGCCTCCGCGCAGCCTCAACCTGCCGATCCTCTTGTTTTGAAGCCCTTCGCAACCGCAGCCCCACCACCGACCATCCCGGTTCCTTCGACCGGTGGCAAGTACTGCAGAGGACGTGCCAGCTATTGAGCCGGCGCTGCTTCCGCGGGAGCGGGCTCTTCCGAGGCGGGCGCTGGGTTGTCGTTGTTGCGTTCGACGTACCCAAACTTGTAGGTGAAGCCGAGACGACCGTAGAGGTTGATGTCGGCGTTCCCGAAGCCCCAGAGGTCGCCGAAGATGCGGCGGTCGTTGCCCGCGAGTACGCCCTCGAAGCTCGCCCACATATTCCAGCGATTCGAGAGGATGAACTCGAGGGAGCCACCGAGGCGAAGCCGCGTCACGCGCTGGCGGCCACTGATGCGCTCCATGTCGGTCGCGCCCGCAGCGAGGGTGTCGCCCATGCCGGGCTCGCAGCCGCCTGCCCAGCGGCAGTCGGCGTTGGTGCCGTTCCAGGGCCAGCTGTCGCTGTGGTAGTCGAGGCCGAGCCACATCGTAAAGTTGCCCGCGTTGAGGAAGTGAAGGCTGAAGAGAGCCTCAAGGCTGAAGAACACCGTGTTGGTGCTGAGCTCCGGCGCCGGGTCGTTCGGACCGAGCTCGCCTGCGGCCATGAGATCCTGAATCTCTTCATCGGTCGCGCTGAGGCTCGGTCCGAGACCGCCACCGATGCGGAACTGACCGCCGATGCTGACCTGACGAACCGGGCGGTAGCCGACCTTCACGCGACCCTCGAACTCGGTGAGGCGATAGAAAGTGGTGCGCAGACCGATGCCGGCCTCGAGCCAATCGAAGATGCCGATGCCGAGACGGAACTCGAAGAGGTGCGGCCAGCCCGCGGAGAAATCGAGGACCGCGAGGTCGTTCGGAAGGGTCGCACCAGAGCGCGAAACCGCCTGGCGATGGCGTTCCCGTCGCGCCTGCCGGCGCTCCTGTCGCTCTTCGGGCGTCATCTCGTCTTCGCCCACGAGGCCAACGTTGAAGACGCGCGTTTCACGACTCGGGCGAAGAGCGACCTGTGCGGTGTAGGAACGGTAGCCGTCCGCGCGAATCTCGATGAGGTGCGAACCGACCGGGATCGTGCCTTCCCAGGGCACCGGCCCGAGAACCTCGCCGTCCACCACGAGCTCGGCCCCGGTGATGTTGGCTTCAACGCGAACGGGGGTGCCGATCGGACGAAGGCGCGCGGTGACCTCGCAGTTGCGGCCAGGGCCGACATTGCAGGTTTCGCGATGCTCTTCGTAGCCGTCCGCGCGCACGATGACGGCGTGGGTTCCCGCGTCGGCGCCTTCGATGACGACCGGCGGCGAACCGCGCTCTTCCCCGTCGACAAGGACCGTGGCGCCGTCGACGTCCGCGTTCACCACGATGCGTCCGGGCGCCTGTGCGACGGCCTGAAGGGTGATCGAAATGACGCGCTGGCGACCGCCTTCGATGGTGACGGGCTGCTGCGCTGGTTCGTATCCATCGGCGCGCGCTTCGACGATGTGCTCGCCGGGCGGAATGCTGTCCGCGGTGGCGGGGGCTTCGCCGATCACCTCTCCGTCAACGCTGATGATCGCGCCGCGCACGTTGGAGATCACGCGAAGACTTCCTCCGGCCGCGGGCGCGGGACGAAGCGTGGGGTTCAACGTCATGCGCTCCCCGGCGATGATGCGGATGGTCTGCCGAAAGGGTTGAAGCGCAGGATCGTTCGCGCGCACCTCGATGGTGTGCTCGCCCTCCGTTAGTCCTTCGATCACGGTAGGGGTGCTTCCTCTGGGTGTTCCGTCGACATAGATCGCGGCCCCGGAAACATCGCCCGCCACGAGCAGGGAACCCGTCGACGGAGCCTGGGCTTCGAGGATCACAGGAAGCGTGAGCACCTGCGCGCCGGCGACATCGACCCACTGGTTGAAGGTCACGTAGCCTTCGCGACCCACCTGCACGAGATGGCGCCCCGGCTGCACGGTCTGGCGATGCGGCACGTTGCCCACGGGCTGCCCGTCGATGCGAATCGCGGCTCCGGTGGAGGCTGCGTTGCCGCCCTGAATGTCGATCACGGAAAGCGCGTTGAGCGTCGCGCGAAAGGTCTCACGGCGGCGCCGAAAGTAGACCGCGAGCTGCGTCGTCTCGTGGTTTGCGAGCTTAAAAATGAGCGTGTGGTTGCCCCGCGGAACGCGCACGTTTCGCATGGGGGTCACGCCGATACGGTTCGCGTCGGCCTCCTGATCGACAAACACCGTCGCGCCCGGAGGCGTGGACTCGATGTTGACGGGGATCGTTCCCCGCTGCGCAAAGGCCTCTCCCACCGTACCCACGGTGAAGAGCACAAGCATCGCCCCGGCCAAGCGTCCCGTCATCCACGTCCTCCTGAGTGCGCGGACGGTAGGACGCGCCTCGGTATTCTTCAACGACGGCTTGGGCACGGATCGTGAAACGACCGTCCGAGAGCGTCGCTAGTCGCGTCAATGCCAGGATCGTTGGCACAAACTGTGACATCATGGCGCAACGGGGTGGATGATGAATCGATGGCTTGTTGGAACCGGAATCCTAGGAATCGCCCTCGCGATGACGCCCGCCACGGCGGAAGCCTGCGGCGGCTTCTTCTGTAACGGAACCCCCGCCGGGCCCACACCGGTCGTGCAAGCGGCGGAACGTGTGATGTTCGAGGACCTCGGCGACGGGATGATCCGCGCCTACGTTCAGATTCAGTACACGCAGCAGGGCGGCGTCCCCATCGGCTTCAGCTGGGTCATTCCAGTCACGTCGGTTCCCGAGCTCGGGGTGGCCGACACCGCGACCTTCGACCAGCTCGATCAAGCGACCGCGCCGCAGTTTCGCTTCATCAACGCCCCCAACACGGGAGGCGGCGGCGGTGGCGGTGGCGTTGGCTGCGCAGCGAGCGATGGTTCCTTCGCTCGTGGAGCCCCCGCCGAAGACGGAGGTGTTCGCGTCTGGGAAGAATCGCGCGTCGGCGACTACCAAACCGCAATCATCGAAGGCGACGACGGCGAAGCGATCCTTCAGTGGCTCGCGGACAACGGCTACGACATTCCTGCCGCCGCCGAAAACACTATCGACGACTACGTCTTCACCGGTCATCTCTTCGCCGCGTTTCGCTACGACCCGATCGGCCCCGGCTCGGGCGCACTCCCGCCAGTGGTACTGACCTACGGCGGTCTCAAGCCCTGCGTGCCGATCAAGATCACCGCGATCGCGTCGATGCCCGTTCTCGATGTCATGGTGCTTGGCTTCGGCGCCGGACGCGCTCGTCCCGACCCCGAAGGCGAGTACATCGAAACAGTCCCGAACTACGACGCGATTCGAGTCGACTTCACAGCACCGACGCAAACGACCTACGCGGACGAAGTGGATGCAGCGATCGAAGACGCGGGGCGTCACGCCTGGGTCGTCGAACACGCGAGTTCGACCGGCGATCTCGGCGGCATCACCGACCCCGAAGCGCAGGCGATCCTCGCGCGCAACCCCTACGTCACGCGCTTCTACACGCGGCTCACGCCCGAACAGATGGACGTCGATCCCGAGTTCGTGTTCAGCAACGAGGCGGAGGACGTCAACCGATTGCACGTCATCGATCTCGGTGCCCGGACGAGCGGTCTTTTGACGAGCGATGAGACGCGCTTCGCGGGTCCTCCGCCGCTGGTGATGCTGATGGGAGGCGCGATGCTCGCCATCGTCTGGCGCCGGCGCCGTCGTCTCGCCTAGAGCATCCGGGACAATCGCATCGTCGCGTTCGAGGGCAAGTCGCGCTCCAGATTGACCCTCGCGCCGCATCGCCGCAGGCTGCACTCGTGCGTCGCCTTCTTCTCGGTGTTGGAATTCTCGGAGCCCTGATCGGCGTTTACGTGGTCGCGGATGCGCTCGTCGTGTCCGATGAGGAGCTCCTCGAAGCGATCGCGAACGACTTTCAAGGGACCGTGTCGACGGCCGCGATCGACCAGGCCCTCACGCACTTCGCGCCGGACAAGCGCGCCGTGGAAGTGAACGCTCGCGGACTCACGCGCGTCTACGGCAACAGCGCCGCGGCAGACCTTCGGCGCGATGCGCTGCGAGGGCTTCGGCGTGTCAACGGCACGACCATTCGACGACTTCGTACCGGAATCACGGTGGACGGGGATCGCGGCAAGATCACGATGCAGCTGATGAGCGATCAGGGCATGGCGAACGTCGAGCTGCACGTCGATCGGGTGGAGGAGCGGTGGATCGTGACGCGTTTTCAGGCAACGCGGTAAGGCCGACGAAGAGAGCTCGGCCGGCGCCTTGCTTTCCAGCCAGCGCTATACTCGGCCCGTGGCCTTTCGAAACGAGCTAGCCGCACTTCGTGCACAAAACGAGAGCCTCGAACAAGCGCTCCACATTGCCGAGGAGAAGAATGCGGATGCCGAGCAGGCGCTTGCTCGAACGAGCGACCTCGAGACCGAACTTCGCGAAGCGGCCGAGAAGATCGCGGACCTCGAATCACGGCTGGCTGGCCCCGCGGGAAAACAGACTCGCCGAGCCGCACTGCGTCGACGCGCTCTTGGAGTCGCAGCCGTCGCTCTCCTCGTTGCAGGCGGCGTCGCCCTCTCCACGATGCGCAAGGAGCGAGACACCGCACGGGCAGAGCTCGAGCAAGAGAAGGCTGCCTTGCGTCGTGCGGAGTCGGAACGAGAATCATCGAAGCGCCGAGAGGAGACCCTCGAACTGCGCCTCGCCACGCAGGCAGACGAGCTGCTCCGAGCGCGGGAGGCATCTGCGGACACGGCACATCGCTCGGACCCGGTCCAGGTCAGGGTCAATTCGACGATCCGCGTGAACGGTGAAGAGGTGCTGCCGGGAGCGGGCGCGGAAGAGGAAGGCGTCGTTGTTGAGGACGGAAGCGTTCGCATCGAGACCCGGAGCGGAACGTTTCAAATCACGGCCGGTCCGGAGTGAACCCGTCCGCGCGAGAGCGCGCGAGAGAGGACCCCGGGCAGCCGTCCCGGTCCAGGGAGTCCTCGGGCTCGTGGGGGCACGAGTCGCGCCGGTCGCGAATCCCGTCGCCGTCCAAGTCCCAGACGCGCGGCTTCCACGTCAGCGTGAGCGTCGCGCGAACTCGCGGGTTACCGAGCCCAGGGCTGTGGCGCCGACCGAGCAAAAGCGTGAGCGCGACGCGCGGAAGACGGAGACGAATTCCAAGAAGGCCCTCGACGGCGGTCTGCCGCGAACGGGCAAAGGGCGCGGATGCATCGATCGCGCCGCGAACCTCGAGGGGAAAACTCATCGCGGCGTAGAACGGAAATGGGAGCTCTAGCGCGAGCCCAAAGTGCAGCTCGTCGTCGATACCTACACCGGCGACTTCGCGCCGCTCGGGACGAAAGCGCCAACCCGCCATCAGCCCAAAGCCAAAGCCGAGCGCGCGCCAGTCCGCGAGCAGGTGCGCATCGAGGACCAGCTGATCTTCACTGATCTGTGCGCGCTCCTGACCGGCTGGCGCTCGCACCGAAAGACGGAGCGCGAGACCGGACCCCTCGGGCAAAAAGCGCGACGTCGTGGGTCGCCCAAAGATGCGCGCCCGCACCACGAGCGTCGGATCGCCCACCGCACGCTCGCGTCCTTCATCGGCGTAGAGAAGCGTGGGAACGCGAAGCCCGATCGCAACGCGGCCACCAACGCCCACCTGCGCAAAAGCGACGCCCACCACGCGATGGTCCACCGCAACCCCAGCCGGCTGGAGGGCGTAGCCTGTGTGAAGTCCGATGTTTCCACGGCCGCTACCCGGCGTCGCGGTTCCCTCGAAGCTGAGAAAGCCGTCTTGGTCCATCGGGGGATCGACGCGGCCAAGGTCAACCTCGGCGGACTGTGCCGACGCGGACGAGAGCAACGTGGCGCCGATCACAATTTCGGCGAGCAGTACTCCTATCGACGGCGGCACTCTCATCGGCGAACAAGCCCCACGGAGTACTCCGGACGGGAGTCTTCGGCGGAAACGACGACGCCGCCCAACGTGCGAAAGAGCTCTTCTCCTGCGAGCCGATGTCCTTCGTCGTTTAGGTGGAGGGTGTCGTAGTAGAGCGCGTCGACGTCATCCTGCGCGTTGAGGAGCTCGTAGACGTCGAGCAGGAGTAGATCGTCTCGCGCCGCGCTTCGGCGTGCGTCCTTGAGCACCTCGTCGAGTCGCTCGATCAAAAGGTTCGCGCCAACGCTCACCGCATCCCGCCACGGCTTGCCGCGGAGGAGGTTCGGGTAGAGGACCCAGACGATCGAAAGACCGGGGCGACGTTCGCGGACGGCGCGCACGATCGTTCGTACATTCGACAAAGCGCGCTCGATCAAGAGCGTCGCATCGCTAAGCGCCTCGGTCCCCGTGTACGCGTACTCGCGATAGGAGTTGTCGTCGTCCAGATCGCGAAAGGGCCGAAAGAGCCCCCCGAGGACGTCGTTCCCGCCGAGGGAGATCACCAGCACGTCGGTTTCGTCGAGCACGCCTTCGAGGGACGCGAATGCGTTCGTCCCAGGAAGCCATTCCTCGGCGAGCGATCCGCTCCGCGCGATGTTGCGGTTCGTCACCTCCGCACCCGCTCGTTCGAAGAGCTCCGCTGCAACCGCAGGGAAGAGACGACTCGCACTTTCTCGAGGAAAACTGTCCCCGATGGTGGTCAAGCGAAGGGTGCCGTTCAAGAGCGCCCGACCGACCGACGGCGCGTAATTTTTCGACGCCGCACGCCGGTCCGCGTGGAGGCCGACGACGTACGCGCCGGGCGTGAGACCCGCGAACGCGTAGCTGCCGTCGGCACAGGTCTCCGTCGTCGCGAACATCCCGTGATGAAAAAGGTCGAGGCGAACTTCCGGTAGGCCGCGATCGCGACGGCCGTAGCCAGAAACGCGCGCCGAGCGATCGGACCCGTTGCGATCTTCGTAGATCGTTCCGTGAATCCCGGGACCCGGACCGAGACGACAGTGACAGGGGGTTTCGGAAGGCTGCGGGCAGCTTGCGCCGCACCCTAAGACTAAAGCCGCGAGGCAGCTACGTACCCTCGCTCCCTTCTTCGCTATCGCCAAAACTCTCACCGTATGGATCTTCCTCGGGACCCCAGTCACTCATGCGCCCCGTACTCCACGGCAGCGGTGCCGTGGAACCTGGGACCTGCCGCTCGCCCGGATGTTCCCCGGGGCGCGCAAAACGAAAATCTTGGAGCTCCTGGATTGCAAAGTTGAGCGCCTCTTCGTCGATTCGGTTTCGCGAGTGCTGGTGGCGAAGAAATCGTTCGACTCGATTTCGCATCCGTCGAGTGAGCGTCCCACGCTCGTAGCTCTCGTGATAGGCCTTCGGATTCGGAAGCACGCACGCAAGGAACGCCGACTCGGCCGGCGAAAGCTCGCTCGGCTCGCGCCCAAAATAGTGTTCCGCCGCGTTGACGATTCCATAGATGCCCGGCCCGTACTCGATGACGTTTAAGTACAGCTCAAGGATCTCTTCTTTCGACAATGCAGACTCCAGCCACCAGGTGAGAATCACCTCCTGGAGTTTTCGAGCAATGGTCTTTTCGCGGTGAAGAAAGAGGTTCTTCGCGAGCTGCATCGTGATGGTGCTCGCGCCTGTAACGTATCGACCTTCCTCAAGATTCCGGACGAGGGAATCTCGAATTGCGTAGACCGCAAACCCCGAGTGCCGAAAGAACCCCGCGTCTTCGTGACCCACGATCGCCTGAACCAAAAAAGGGCTCATCGAAACGACCGGCGACCAGTTCGGCGAGCCCGGACCCGCCGTCATTTCGAACGTCGTCCCATCAGGCTCGAGAACACGATGAATGAAAGGCGCGCGAACGCGGCGCAGGTCTGCGGTGATCGGTACCGAGAGAAACTCACACGCATTCGCCATTCGAATGCGGAGCTCGGTGTCGTCGAGATTTCGGGAGTCGACTTCGAAGGTAAGTCGCCCGCCCAAACGGCCCTCCCATTCGAAGTCGCCTGCATCTGCGAGAAGTGCGCGCGGGAGCGCCCCGACAACGGCGTTGCAGTTCGTGGCCGGCATCGTCGCCTGAAGCGACGCGCGGTAGTGCTCCGATGTTCGCTCGAGATCTCCCTGTAGATTAACCTCGGCTTGCCCACGACGAAGTTTGGCTTCTTCGATCGCAAGACGACGTTCACTCGCGAACCAAACGGCCTTCCCCTCGAACTCCATCCCGAGTCCGGCTACCGGGCTCGGCGCGATACGTGGACTCGAAAGGCCAATGTCGGTCACTGCTGCGCTTCCGTCGATGGCGATCTGCCCAAGCTCCTCGGCGCGCATGGTGAGATCCGCATCGACTCGGCCTTGCTCCGGGCGCCACCAGGGGAGCTCCGGGAGAAACGGAAGAAAGAGATCAAAGGGCAGCCCGCTTGCGCGCAGCGTCCCCCGGCCTTTCGCTTCCGACGGGGCGACCCAAAGATCCCACGCAGCCTGTCCGCCCTGGACGCCACCCTCGCCTTCCAGATGAAGCTCCGTGTTGGCCCGCGTGATGGTGGTGCTCAACCCTTCGAGAAGATCTCGACCTTCTCGCTTGGCGGAGAAGTCGCCAACGCGAACGACAGCGCCGTCCGCAAGCCGCGCCATCCAGCCTGGAACCTCTTGATTTTCCTGCGTTTCTGTCTGCTCACCGGATTGGCGAATGCGATCGAGGGCGTCCCTCAAACGCCGTAGGGTCGTCCCCGACTCGCTTCCGACCTGGAGCGCAACGTTGTCGCTTTCGACCTCGGCAATCTGACGTCCGCGAATCAGCACAGACCATCGCTCCGCCTCCATTACGTCGGAGGGCGCGACACCGATCTCACCTTCGGTTCCACTTCCGCGAAGTTCGCCACCTTCGTAGCGCATCTCAAAACGCGACGAAGCGAGGTGGCCGTCTTCGTCTTGAACGAGCACGCGCCCCGTCGCTTCAGCCACCCGCGACGAGGGGTTGGCAGCGGCACCGCTTTGCGACTGCGCGTCCGAATCGGACCGCGTACGATTCACCAACGAGCGCATCGACTCGGCGCCGCCGTTTGCAAGATCGACTTCAACGGAGAGCTCGCGAACTTGCACATACTCCACCGCGGATGCGCCTTCGTTCGCCATCGCCCAGAGACCTCCGCGAACGCCAACCTCGCCCGCGTGAATGGAAAGGCCACCCTCTTCGCCTTCGATGCGGAGGTCCTCAAAGACCACGCCGCTCCAACGAAGTGACGCATCCTCGATCGTGACGTTCGCGCCAAGCCGACGTTCGAGCGCAGAGACCGCGCGGTCGGTCGCCATGCTTGGCAACCAACCAAACCATGCCGCCAATCCGACCGCAGGTGCGCCAACCAACCCGATGGCGAGCGCGCCTTTCTTGAGCCTTCCCGAGAGCACGAACTGCTCGGAAGTATGGTCGGCGTTTTGACGGATGAGAAACGGATTAACGCGAGCCGACGCGGTGGTTGGACTGCGACAAAAACGATGGTCGTTGGGAAGGAAGACGGCCGCTGTGCGCGTTCACTAAAGGTTCCTCTGCGTGCTCAACGGATCGGTTTCGAACGGTCCGTTCACGGTGCGACGACGACACGGTGTGACGTGATCACCTCTTCGTTCGGCGTCTCGCGCATGGCGTCTCGCACAGGTGTCGCAGAAGAGGGATTCGTCCTTCTATTTCAGCGCGGATCGCATTCTGTCGGAATACCGACAGGCCCGTTTTAACAAGAAAAAATGCCTACACGAGAGCGGCGCTTGGAGTGCGCAGCCGATGCGTCACAACGCCGATCGAGAGGACCGCAACGGAAAGTCCAACCCCCGCGGTTGCAGGTACGGCGGGGTTCGCGATGCCGAGTGCGAAGACACCCACGAAGTGGGCGAGCGGTCCGACGAGCGCGGAAGCAAACGCCCAACGGCGAGGAACCTCACGAAGAAAAACGCCGAACGTAACCGGCGCGACCGACGCGGCGACCAGCCCATAGATGCCCACTTGCGCGAAGATGCCGACGAGCTGTGGAGGGTCGAGCGCGAGGGCGAACGCGACCACGCCCATACCGATTAAGATTACGCGACTTGCTTTGAGTGCAACCACCGGGCGGCGTTCTTCCGCGATGCGATCGCCAGCAAGACCGAGTACAAGATCGTTGCCTGCGATGGTGCTAGCCGAAACGAGAATACCGTCCATCGTGCTCATCCCCGCGGCGAGCAGCGCGACGCTGATCAATGCTCCAGCGGGCGCCGAGAACGCGCGCTGAATGTAGACGGGTACGATCGCATCCTGTGCGACGTCCAGTTCGGGATAGGCAACACGCGCGTAGAGTCCAACGCACAAGACGAGGGCAAACCCGACACCAACCAATGCGGCGATAACGAGGTAGCGTCGAAGGTCCGACTCGCTGCGCAGGTAGAGCGACTTCATCAAGATGTGCGGCTGACAAACCAAGCCGAACGAGACGACGAAGCCACAGAGGAACACCTCGAAGCTGGATCCAAACAGGACGCTTCGACTGCTAACCGGTTCGACGAGCGTCGCATCCTGAGCGGCGAGTTGGCCGAAGAAGCCGCTGAGCCCACCGTCCGCGAAGAGGTGCAACCCACTGCCGAAAAGAGCGACCGCGACGACGAGCATGATGCTCCCCTGAAGCGCGTTCGTGTAGGCGTGAGCGTACGTTCCACCCAGTAAAATATAGGAAAACACGAAGCCGACGACGACAACGACGGAGGTCGTGTAGCTAAGGTCAAGAGTCGCCTGCATGACCAACGCGGAGCCCTTCACGATCAACACAACGAACGCGATCGCGAGCGCAAGGTTGAGCACTGCAAAGTACGTTCGCATGGCGCGACTCTGATAGCGCGCACCGATCCAATGCGGCAGCGTGAGCGCTCGATGTTCTTCCCCGAGGCGGCGAAACCCACGACTGAGCAAGACCAGGCCGGTGATGACTCCGAGGCTACCGGCGACACCAAAGTGCATCAGCGCGCTCACTCCGTCTTTCCAAACGAAACCGGGGTTGATCACAAAGGTCGCGGTACTCGCGATCGCCGCCGCGAGCGTCACACCAACAAGCAACGGACCCATGTCGCCGTTGCCGAGGGCAAAACTCTCGATGCCCTTCGTCTTCTTCATGCCGCGGAGGGCGAGCAGCGTCGTCACCACGAGGTACACACCGAAGGCACTCCAGGCGATCATCGTCCCGCTCATGCCGCGCTCCGGGTCGCGAGCGCGTCGGTGAGACGAAGTGCGGTTGCGGCTTGGTTGTAGCCAACACCGGAACCCACCATGACGACAAGGTCACCGGCGCCCACGCGCCCCGTTTCGATCGCGTCGTGAAGTGCCATCGGAACGCAGGCCGAGCCTGTGTAGCCCCACTTGTCCATGATGAGATGAGCCTTTTCCATCGAGATTTCTAGGCTCGTCATGACCTTTTCGATCGTGCGTCGTCGCACCTGGGTAAAGATGAATGCGTCGACGTCGGCGAGGGCGAACCCCTCTTGTTTCGCCAATCGCCGCACGAGCCACGGCCATCCTTCCTCGTTGACCGCGGGCGGATACTTCTGCGTCATTCGAACTTGATGTCGCCCCGCTGCGATCGCGTCCGGCGTGATCGGCTCGCGTGTACCGCCAGCAGCGATGCACCAATCCTCCGCAAGGTGTCCATCTGCGCGGAACGCGGAGCTGAGCACTCCCGGAACGTCAGACGGTACCAACACCGCCGCGCCGGCTCCGTCACCGTAAAGGAACACCATCGGATCGTTCGGGTCCGCGAGCTTTCGCATCATGTACGCGCCGATGACGAGTACGTTGTCGAGCGTTCGCTGCGTCGCGATAAGAGCCGACGCCGTCGCGAGCGCTGTGGGAAACGAGGCGCACGCGCACCCAACGTCAAACGTTCCCGCACGCGTGGCACCGAGCTTTCGCTGCACGACCACCGATGTCGAGGGGGTGATGTAGTCCGGCGAGTCCGTCCCCACGATAACGAGGTCGAGATCCCTCGCGTCCATGCCGAGCCTCGAGAGCGCCTCACGACCGGCCTCCGCAGCGAGGTCACTCGTCGCCCAATCACTTGGCGCGTACCAGCGCGTTCCGATGCCTGATTTCGGCGCGATCTTGTCGACGAAGGTTGGCGCGATCGTGGCGAAGCGTTTCTTCAGCTCGTCGTTGGTGACCTCGATGGAGGGCACACAGATCCCGGTGCTCGCGATGGCGGCATGTCGCATCTCGCCGGTGTACCTCAGGACATGCTGCGTCGCAACATCTTTTTGTGCGACGCAGCATTACCGAGAAATGCAGTCAATTGTCCCGAAAAAGCACTTGGGCGCTCGAAGGGAACCAGGTGACCAGTTTGCGGGAGCAACACAACTTCTGCACCCAGTCCAGCACCGGCGCGGCGCGCGATGTCCACGGGCTGAAGGCTTGAGAACATCCGGTTCGGAACCAGCCGATCGGTGGCTCCGAAGAGCACGAGGGAGGGAGCCGTGACGTGAGGCAGACAATCCGCGATCGGGTCGTCGAGCATCGCGTTGACGCCTCGCGCGAACGCATGGGCGTATCCGTCGAGCTCCGTTCCTCGAAAAGAGAGCCGCCGCGTCAGAAGCGCATCGGCCTCACGGGGCAACTCGTGAAAGGCCGTCGCAAGCGCCTTTCGAAGCTGCGACGGAGTCTGGCGGCGTACCCACGAAGGCGTCACCGTTTGGCGAAGCACTCGTGCTTGCTCCGGGCGAAACCGCTCCAGCCCGGCGGGCGCAACCAGCACGAGGGACTCGACCCGTTCCGGGTGCCTCAGCGCAGCCCAAACGGCGATCTGACCGCCCATCGAGTGGCCGACCCAGTGGCAGCGCGCAATCGACATCGCGTCGAGAAACGTTACCAGGCGACTCGCGTAAAACGAGAGCGTGTAGTGGTACTTGGGCTTTTCGCTTTCGCCAAATCCGGGAAGGTCGACCGCGATCACCCGGTGCCGTTCGCAGAGTTGCTCAACGCACCGCATCCACGCGAGGCTGGAGCTTCCGAGGCCGTGCACCAGAAGGAGAACAGGTCCCCGCCCCCATTCGCGATACGCGATGCGGAAGGCCCCCACCTGGCACATGCGAGGCGGGGACTCGAACGCTTTCACCCCATGCCTCCCCCACCATCGACGTCGATCGTGCGACCGTTGAAGTAGTCGCACTCGAGGATGAACCGCACCGCAAGCCAGATGTCCTCCGGCGTCCCAATGCGACCCACTGGAATCGTCGATACCAATTTTTCCCTCGCATCAGGCCGCATCGAAGCGGTCATTGGCGTTTCCACCATCCCCGGCGCAACGGCCCCGACACGAATGCCGTACGGCGCAAACTCGCGCATCCAAGTGACGGTATTTGCCGCGAGCGCTGCCTTGGCAGCGACATAGTTCGTCTGCCCCCGCGAGCCATGACGCGCGATCGAGGAGATGTTGATGATCACGCCAGGCTTTTCGGTCTCGATAAGATGTGCGGCAACCTCCCGCGCCATGAGCACGGCGCCGGTGAGGTTCACGTCCAGGACGGCCTGCAGCTGCTCACGCGACATCTTCACGATCTCGCCAGTGCGACGACTTCGCTTCACGAGAAGACCGTCGCGAAGGATTCCAGCGTTGTTGACGAGCGCGTTGACGCCGCCCATCGCTTCGCTTGCCCATCGGACGAAGCCCTGGATCGATTCTTCGCTACCAACGTCGAGGCGGCCCCGGTGAATCCCCTTCGGTAGATCAGCAAGACCCTCTTCGTTGACGTCTCCGACCGCAACCTGTGCGCCCGCTTCGTGAAGCCGAAGCGCAAAGTGGCGGCCCATGCCGGACGCGCCTCCCGTAACGATGACCTTGAGTTCCTGGAGCTGCATCTTCGTTCCTTTGATCCTCGTCGGGGACGGGCGATCCCGCCCCCTCCCCAGTGTCTTCAGCCGAGCGGGCCGCGCTTGCTCGACTCGACGGCGATGCGGCGCCACGCGCTCTGCATTTCCATCGCGGCTTCGAGACCGGCCTTACTCAGTCGCGCCGCCTCGTCGATCGCGGTCGTCGCCTGCTCGACGCCCTTGGCCTCCAGCTTTCCGAGCTCGGTGACCATCGCGTTCATCTGCTCGACCTGCGCTTTCAACGCGTTCGTCCACCAGTCAGCGATCGGGTTATTTTGCAGTTGCGTCATCGGTCCCATTGTTTCCTCCATGCGCGATTGTCTTTTGATTACGCGCTGTGTGGACGGGAACCTAAACTCATTCTCGAATGAGTCAAGAGATTTTTTGTGCGGCGCACAATCAGTCGTTCTTGCCCATGGCGGCCTTGAGCGCCTCGATCTCTGCCCGCAGCGAGGCGAGGTCATCCTGCTGCGAGGGTGGAGCGGCCGGCGTCGGCGTCGTGGCGGGAGGGCGCATCCCAGGCATATTCCAGGGACCAAACCCCTGAAACATTCGGGCCATCGCGCTGGTCGCTTGAAACGGCGCCTGCGCGATCGCGCCCAGCGGACCGAGATGGGAGCTGCCCTGCTTCGCCTGCAGGTAGATCTCTAGCGCCCAGGACATGTATCTCCCCATAAATTGGGAGAGATCTTCGTCGTCCATGCGAATCAGCTGCGCAAGAAAGCTCGCCGGGAGGAGTTTCGATGCACCTCGACTCTCAAGGATGATCTGCGCGAGGACTGGCTGGGTGAGGTCCTCGCCACTCTTCGCATCGACAACCCGAACGTCGTCGCCCTCGCGAATTCGACCAGCCAGTTCCTCCAACGTCACGTAGCGGCTGAGATCCGTGTCGTAGAGACGCCGATTGCTGTATTTTTTGACGATAACCACCGAAACGTCCTACCGCGTTTGGTGTTGCATCGCAAGAGTCGCGATGTTGCGACGCAGCATTTTGGCTTGACAGTCACCAGCACATCCCCTAATCGAGGGACTCTCATGGACGTTGCGCCGCACATTGGGGTGTGCCGCAGCGCAACAAGGAGCTCCCATGAAACGACTTCTCCTCGCGGTCTCGATGCTCGCTGCGTGCGCGGCCAACAGCGGGCGCCAGTGTCAGGTTGGAGCAGACTGCGCGTCCGGCGTTTGCCAGAGCAACGGGCAGTGCCTCCCGGTGTCCGACGCAGGCGACCCAGATAGCGGCGATCGAGACGCGGGGATCGACGGCGGAGATCCCACGGACGGAGCCGTCGCCGACGTCGGCCAAGACGCGATGGCGAGTGACGATGGCGGTACGACCACCTGCAGTCCGAACCGCGACGGAGTGATCGAACGCGATGAGGTGCCGCTGCGCGCCGGCCTTCGTGCCACCTTTCTCGGAGCGACCGATGTCTCGTTCGATACGCGGGGTGAGATGATCGATGGCGTACGGACGTGGGATCTGAGCACGAGCTTCGCCGGCGACCGAATGATCCTCGTCGAAACACGCAACCCGGCGGGGCTCTGGTTTGCGGACGACTTCAGTGGTGCAACCTACGTTACCGAACTCAGCCTCGAGGAAGACCTCCTCGGCGTTTTCGAGGTCACGGACGAGCAACTCCAGCTTCGCGGTGTCGTCTCACCCGACGAAGGCTTTACGCGCACGAACCTAGACTACGACCCCATAATCAACGTCCTCGACTTCCCGCTTTCGGAAGAGAAGATCTGGACCACCGACGCGAACGTGTCGGGCCTCGCCCTCGGCGTCATTACCGCTTATTCCGAGGACTACCAGAGTGAAGTGGATGCCGTGGGCACCGTCATTACGCCGTTCGGAACCTTCGAAAGCGCCCTCCGCGTGCGCACCGAGCTCGTCCGCACGGTGGGACTCTTGCAGACCACCATCGTGAGTTTTGCGTTCGTAAGCGAGTGCTTTGGCACGATTGCGACTCTGACGGGTGAAGACAACGACGACGGCGCGGAACTCACCGAGCTCGCGGAAGTTCGCAGGCTCGCGCCGTGACGAAACTTCGACATCTCCTACTGCTTCTCGCGACGGGGTGCCTCTCCTACCACGCGGGCACGCTTCCGGATGCGCCGGAGGACGCAACCTACCTCACGCTTCGGGGGACGCGCGTTCACTACGTCGATGAAGGACCGCAAGACGCTCCGGCGGTGGTCCTCGTTCACGGCTTTGCGAGCTCCGTTGGTGTTTGGAGTGAGGTTCGGGAAGCGCTCCGCGAAACGCATCGCGTTCTTGCGCTCGACCTCAAGGGCTTTGGCTACAGCGGCCGCCCGGAGGGGGACTACAGCCCCGAGGAACAGGCGAGACTCGTTCTCGCGCTCATGGACGCGCGCAGCGTGCACTCGGCCTCGTTTGTTGCGCACTCCTACGGCTCGTCGGTCACGTTGAAAATTGCGCTGCTTGCGCCCGAGCGCGTTGAGCGAATCGCGCTTTACGACGCCTGGGTCTACGCCGAGCAACTTCCGACGTCCTTTCATTGGGCCCGCGGCCGCGGGGTTGGCGAAGCAATCTTTGGGGCGTTCTACAACCAGCGCATCGAAGACAAAGTCGCCCTTGGGTTCTTCGACCCCGAGGTGATTCCCCAAGCCCTCGTCGACAACGTCGAAGCGCAGGTCTCTCGCCCTGGAACCAACGCTGCCGCACTCGCTGCCGTTCGCGCGATGCGCTACGAGGATCAGCAGTCGCGCTACGGCGAGATCGCGCAGCCGGTGCTTCTCCTATGGGGTCGTGAGGACACGGTCACGCCCCTCACGTTTGGCGAGCGTCTCGTGAACGAACTCCCGAACGGTCGCCTCGAGGTCTACCCGCGCTGCGGCCACTTTCCGATGATCGAAGCGAGGCGACCAAGCACGCGGGACCTCGTCGGGTTTCTCGAAGGAGCGAGCGCAGCGAGCGACCCCGTGCCCGTACCCATGCCTGTGCCCATGCCCATGCGCGAGTCCGAGGAAACGAACGTCGATCGTGCAGACGACGACACGGACGCAGCGGATGCAATCCAAGAGGGCACACCGTGGTAACGCGCGGAAGAACCAACAGTGGGTTCATACACGGGCACGGGCATGGGCATGGGCATGGGCATGGGCATGGGCACGGGCACGGGCATGGGCATGGGCATGGGCGTGGGCATGGGCACGGGCATGGGCACGGGCATGGGCATGGGCACGGAGCGATACGCGTTGCGCTGCTCATCGTCCTTTCCTTCGCCGCTCCGGCTTACGCGTCCGGGTTCACGGACATTGGGCAGGACATCCGCGCCGAATCCGAAACCGTCCTCCGCTTTCACGGTGCCCTTCGAACCCGCTTCGAGCTTCTCTACAACCTCGACCTCGATCGCGGCCTCAGCCCGAGTGGGCAAGCGCTCTACCCGGTGCCCCTCGGCGACCCAAACGGTCAGATTCTCACCCACGTCGACTTTCGCCTGCGAAGCGACATCTCGCTCGTGGTCCCCGCCGCATCCATGGCGATCAAACTTCGCGTGGACATGCTCGACAACCTTGCCCTTGGGTCCCAGCCCGACGGTGTTCCCTCGGTCACAACCTCCCAGCGAGACGCCGACGAACCGATTCGCATCAAGCGCGCATACGGCGAAGTACTCACGCCCTTCGGTCTTCTCGCCTTCGGACGCATGGGCAACCACTGGGGCATGGGCATGCTCGCCAACGGTGGCGACTGCGCGAGCTGCGACAGCGGAGACGCCGCCGACCGCATCGCCTTTCTCACCCCGCTCCTCGGCCACGTTTGGGCGATCTCCTACGACTTCACCGCAACCGGTCCGAGCACTCCGCGCAATCAGCCGCGCCGCTCGATCGATCTCGATCCCTGGGACGACGTCCGCACGCTCACCGTCGCGGTGTTGAACTTTCGCACCGACGTCGCGCGACGCCGGCGCGCACGAGCCGGCCGCGTCAGCTTCGAATACGGCGCCTACGTTTCGCACCGCCGACAAAACCGCGACGTACCGGCTCACTACCTGCAGGTCGCGCGACCGGTCACCCTCGACGACGCTCAAGTCACGCCGCGGGACTTTCGTGCCACCGCTGTCGACGTCTGGAGCCGTCTCACCCTCCCCGTCGGACGCCTCGAAGTCGAGCTCGCGTACATCGGCGCTCGAATCGGGCAACCCTCCCTCATCCCCGGCGCGCTTCTTCGCGACGAGTTCACCTCCCGACAGTTTGGCGCGGCGTTTCAGTCCGAGTTTGGCCCCAAGCATGCGAGCGGCGCCGGCCGTGTCGCCGCGGGTCTCGATGCCGGCTACGCGAGCGGTGACTCCGCGCCAGGGTTCGGCGCCCTGCTCGGCGCACGGAACGGCGGCCCCAACCAACCGGCGCCGGTCCAAGGCGACATCGACGGTCCGCAGGCGAGCGCCCCCTTCGACACCACCGTCGACAACTTTCGTTTTCACCCGGATTTCCGCATCGATCGCATTCTCTTTCGCGAGATCATCGGAACGGTCACCGACGCCATCTACATTCGTCCCCACGCCAGGGTTCGCCTCGCCGATATTGGCCCCGGACGGCTCGAAGCCTCCCTCGCAGTGATCGCGTCCTTCGCCGCACAAGCCTCGTCGACACCAAGTGGCGATCGCGGCCTTGGACTCGAAATCGACCCGACGCTCGCGTACATCACGCGAAACGGTTTTGTCGCCTCCCTCGAGTACGCCGCACTCTTTCCATTCTCCGGGTTCGACAACCCGGCAGCGGGGCTCGACGCCAAACCCGCCCAGCTCCTTCGCCTTCGCCTCGGGATGCACTACTGATGACTCGCGTTTTCCTTCTCGCGGCGCTCTTCGCGTGCGGCAATAATCAAACGTTTCCCGATCGCGGACGTTTCATGCCCGGAGACGCCGGCGCCCTGGACTGCATTCCGGACCTCAACGGTTCGATCGAAAGCGACGAGCTCTTACCGGCGATCGGCGTCCCGGTCTCGCTCCTCGTCTCTCCCGTCGGCATAGAACGAGAGGTCAACATCGCTGGCTCGATCGTTGACGAACAGCGCGTCTGGTCCCTCGACCTCGACTTCGCCGACGACCAGCTCGCCCAGATTCAAGCGAGCGACCTTGCCGGACAGTGGTTCGCGGACTCCTTTCCCGAAGGCGAGTTCGTCGCCCCCCTCGACCCCGCCAGCCAAACCCTCGGCATCTTTCGCCACACCGAAACCGCGCTTCTTCTCTACGGACTCGCGAGCGCTGAAGAGAACCCGTCAGCCGGACAGACACTCTACGCCTACGCGTCCCCCGTGGAGGTGAACCGCTTTCCCATCACGGCGGGCGATGAGTTTGTGTCCGTCGGCGAAGTGTCCGGTGGCACCCTCCTCGGGCTTCCCTACGCAGGCCGAGATATCTACGAGGTTCGCGTGGTGTCCACCGGTCGCCTGCAGCTCATCGACTTCGAGTTCGAGCAAGCCCACCGCGTCGACACGCGCGTTACCGTCGAGCCCGCTGTCGGAGTTGCCACGTCGCGCCGACAGGTGAGCTGGTTCTTCGAGTGCTTCGGGGAGGTCGCCCGCGCCACGAGTCGTCCCGACGAAACCGAAGTTGATTTTACGACCGCCGCGGAGCTCCGCCGGCTGTCCCTTGAGCGCTAACGGAGAGAGAAGCATGGATTCGAAAGCCCCCTGGCAGACCTTCAAGCAGGCCTTCGACGCATGGGAAGCCGCCGCCTCCCCGATGTTTGAGAGCTGGCTGAAGAGCCCTTTTGTGATCGGCCCGGCAGGCTCGTTTCTCTCGGCCTACAGCCAGATGCGCGCGTCGCAGGAGCGCATGATGAGCGCCTGGTGGTCGACGTTCGGACTCCCGACGCGCAGCGATCAGCGACGGACTCTTCACGCGATGAACGAGCTACAGAGCCGCTTGATCGATCTCGAAGAAAAGCTCGCGGACCTCGAAGAGGGCAAAACCTGATGGACGTGACGAAGCACCTCGAACTCCGTCCGGCGCCGGCGGTGGTCTTCGATCATCTCGCGGAACGCGCGACTCGTCCGCGTTTCATGCTGCGCGACGGCGACGACTGGCGCGCGGTAACCTGGCAGGCCTTCGCGGATCAGATCCGTAACGTCGCGCTCTACCTTCGTACGGAAATCAAAACGAGCGACCGGGCGTGCATCTTCGCGCCCAACCGCGTGGAATGGCTTTCGGCCGCGCTCGGCATTCAAGCCGCAGGCGGGGTCATGGTGCCCATCTACGGGTCAAGCACCGCCGAGCAGGCCGGCTACGTCGTCGACCACAGCGATGCGAAGATCGTCTTCGTCGACACCGCACCTCTTCTCGAACGCATCTTTGAAGGCTGGACGCACTACGACAACGTGCAGCGCATCGTAATCCTCGACGAAGGTCTGGATCCCATCGCCACAGCGGCCGCGATGCAGGAGGCGGACCGAAGCGCACCGCGCGCATCCGAGATCGAAAGGCGCTGTGTTTCCTGGTCGCGCGCCTGCGCCCTCGGCGCCGCCCGGCACCGGGAGGAACCGAGCGCCTTCGCGCAAATGCTCGAGGGTCTCTCGCTCGATCAAGACGCGATCATGCTCTACACGAGCGGTACCAGCGGCAAACCCAAAGGCGTCCCTCTCACCCACCGCAACGTTGGCGTCAACGGTCGCGACTGGCTCGAAAACAATGCGGCCGTCCTCGACGAGTCGATGGTCGATCTCCTTTGGCTCCCCATGAGCCACATCTTCGGCTACGGCGAAGCAGGCGCCGGCAACCAGCTCGGCTGGGTTTCCTACCTCAGCGATCCAAAATCCGTCGTCGCCGACCTTCCGCGCGTTCGACCTGACGTCTTCATGAGCGTTCCGAGCGTTTGGGAAAAGCTCGCCTCACAGGCACGCGCCACCTCGGACGAAAGAAAAGCGCAGCTCGCGCGCCTCGACGAGCTCACCGGCGGCCGACTTCGTTTTTGCCTCAGCGGTGGCGCCGGTCTCAAACGCGAAGTGAAGCAGCTCTTTCACGACAAAGGCACGCTCATCATCGAAGGCTACGGACTCACCGAGTGTTCCCCGACCCTCACCCTCAACCGTCCGGACTCCTTTCGTTTCGACGCGGTTGGCAAGCCGCTCCCCTCGGTGGAGCTCAAACTCGCGGAGGACGGTGAAATCCTCGCGCGCGGACCGAGCGTCTTTCGCGGCTACCATAAGAATCCCGAGGCGTCGGGCGAAGCCTTTACCGAAGACGGCTGGTTCAAGACCGGCGACATCGGCCGCTTCACCGACGACGGCTTCCTCCAAATCGTCGATCGCAAAAAGGACATCCTCGTCACGGCAGGGGGCAAGAACGTTGCCCCCGCCAACATCGAAGTGCGCTTCAACGACGACCCCTACATCGCGCACGTGGTCGTTTTCGGCGACAGCCAAAAGTACCTTGTCGCGGGCGTCTGGCTGAACCTGGATGTTGTGGATGAACACCTCGCACGCCAGGACGCCATGGGGGATCGGGACAGCGCCGTTCGTGCGCTCGTGCAGCGACGAATCGACCGGGTCAACGGCCAGCTCGCACGCTACGAAACCATCAAGAAGTTTGTCGTGTTCTCCGATCCGCTCACCGTGGAAGGTGGACTGCTAACGCCAACCTTCAAGATTCGCCGCAAGAAGATCTACGAAGCGGTCGGCGAAGTACTCGAAGACCTTTACCGATCATGATGCTCAAGACGGCACAGAACCTTGCGAAGCTACGGCGGACCCCGCCACCGGTGGGACAGACGCCCCACTCGGTCGTGCACCAAGAGAACAAGTGGCGCCTCCTTCGCTTCGAGCCAAAGGTGCAGCGCTATCGCACGCCGATTCTGATGATCCCGTCGATGATCAACCGCTGGTATGTCCTCGATCTTATGCCGGGGCGAAGCCTCACGGAGTGGCTCACCCAGCAAGGGCACGAGGTATACATCGTCGACTGGGGCAAGCCGACCGACGAAGATCGGCACCTGCGATTCGACGACGTCGTCGGACGTTACCTTCGGCGCGCCCTTCGTCGAAGCGCGAAAGCGTCGCAGGTCGAGAAGGTTCATGTGCTCGGCTACTGCATGGGCGGTACCCTCGCGGCGATTCATGCGGCTGTCTATCCAGAGCGTTTTGCGAGCCTCACGGCTCTGGCCGCCCCCGTCGCATTTGACGACGACGGCCTTCTCGGCGTGTGGACCCGAAGCAACGCCCTCGATATCGACGCGTTTCTTCGCGCCTTTGGCAACGCTCCCTGGCCGATTCTCCAGGCGAGCTTTCAGCTTCTCAAACCCACCCTCAACCTGAGCAAATGGGTCTTCCTCGTCGACCGTGCGGTGCTGGATCGAGCGTGGGACGACCCTTTTCTCAACGGGTTCTTTGCGAAGGAGCGCTGGGCCAACGACAACGTCTCACTGCCCGGTGAGCTCTTTCGTACCTGGGTCCAGGACATCTATCAGGGCGATGCGCTGCGGGCGGGGGCGCTCCGCCTTGATGGCCGCGCGGTCGATCTCGCGCAGATTTGTGCGCCCCTCCACGCGATCACGTTTGAAGACGACTACATCGTTCCCAAGTCCACGGCCCAACCCTTGTTGGAGCTCACGTCGTCGAAGGACACCACGGCAACGCACCTTCGCGGCGGGCATGTCGGCGCTGTGGTCAGTCAAAGCGCGAGCAAACGCCTCTGGCCGATCCTGCAGCAGTGGTGGGCCGATCGCGACGGGGCACGCGCTTTGACACTCAGCGCCAGTTGAACATTTTCGCGTACGGCAGCGTTCACGTTTTTGTGGGCTCATCGATGTTGTGGCCATGTAGGGGTTGAGCCGCATTCCATCACTGAGGGCGTTCTGGCATTCTTCGTCGCCAATGAAACGATCGAACGCCATCGCAAACGCGCTGCGCACCCTCCTCGATGCAAGTTGGCCAAGCCCTGACGCGACAGAGGAACTCGCAAAGCTCGGCGCTGCGGAATCGGAGGACACCTTCCGGGCGGCAGCGCGGCGCCTCTTTCTTAAAGTTCAGGTGCGATTTCCGGACACGCATTTTTGGATCAAGAACGAGCAGTCCCACTTTCTCTTCGGCTGCCCAAACTTCGTCGCCGCGTCGACCCTGGATGCCGGCACGCTCTTCAGCGGCATCAACGACGTCGACCCACGCATCCCCTGGACGCGCCAAGGCGTGCTCTACCTTCGCGACGACAAAGAGGTCCTTCGCTCAGGGGCCCCAAAACTCAACATCGTCGAGCGCCAGGACCGGGACGGGCGCACGGTGTGGCTCCGCACCTCGAAGGTTCCATTCCGAAGCGACGGGGGCGACGGAACGGTCGGGGGTTTCGACATCATCTCCGCGCAGGACGCGTGGCGAATCTCGCGAGAATCCCGCGAGAGCTGAGATCCTCTCAACATCGCGGCCAACTTCGCATAGGGTCTAGGTGTGGACGCGGAGACTCCGCCAAGCGCACCACCCAAGGACGACGTCACGTATCGTCAGCTTGATGCGTCGCGCATTGTGATGACCCTCGTTCATCTTCGGCGGCGAATTGACGAGCGCTTTCCGAACTCGAGCCTCGCGCGGATCTGCGAAGAGCTCGTGCGCCACGGCCAAAAGACGAGCGAGCGTACCCGCGACTTCTCGCGGCCCTTCTATCTCTTCCGAAGCATCTCGTGGCTCTTCGTCGGGCTTCTCATGGTCGCTTCGATCGCGGTCTTCTTTTGGGTTCGCTGGCCCAACAAGGACCTCGACATTCTCGACCTCGTGCAGATCGGCGAAGCGGCCATCAACGACGTCGTGCTCATCGGGGCTGCGATCTACTTTCTCGTGCGACTTGAGACTCGCATCAAACGAAAGAAGGCCCTTCGCGCGCTCCACGAACTTCGCTCCGCGGCGCACATCATCGACATGCATCAGCTCACCAAGGATCCGGAGCGCCTGCTCAACCGGGGCCCCGCAATGCCGCACTCGCCCAAGTCGACCATGAGTGCCTTCGAGCTGAGCCGATACCTCGACTATTGCTCCGAAATGCTCTCGCTCACTGGCAAGCTCGCCGCGCTCTACGTTCAGAGCTTCGATGACGAAGTTGTCCTCGCCTCGGTCAACGAACTCGAGAGCCTGTGCACCGGACTTGGTCGCAAGATCTGGCAGAAGATCATGATCCTCCAGACCCTCGACCCCGATCTTCTGAAGCGAAGCCTGAAGAAGAGCGACGAAGACCGCGTCTTCGAGTAGCGCCGCGAGGCTTTGCGAGGGAACCACAACGCAACAACCTGCGTGGGGGGTGCGAGCCACGGAGATGAAGAACGGCCGGATGGGCGTAGGCGTGGCTACACATTCAGGCGTGACCGATCGGCCCTGACTGATCGATCGGTTCGGCGGAACGTCAACGTAAATCGCAGACGTCGGTTCTTTCTTGGAGACGGAAAAGCGAAACCCCGACTCGCTTTCGCGAATCGGGGTTTCATAAATCCGGCGGCGTCCTACTCTCCCACAGCGTCACCGCTGCAGTACCATCGGCTCTGGAGGGCTTGACTTCCGAGTTCGGGAAGGGATCGGGTATGACCCCTCCGACATTGCCACCGAAAACCTTAGAAGCGTTGAGTTTTTCCTCGATGAGCGACGTTTGAATCACCTGCTTACACAGGTTGAACAAAGCGCTCAAATCAATGAACCACGAGCTCTCACGCCGTCGCCTCACAGACTCTCACCTGTGCGCGATGCGCGTTCACTTGCTCCGAAGAGCAGTCAGGAGTTGGAGCTCTTGCTTCCAACCCTGTCCTCGAACCGAATCGACTCGTACCTTAGAAATAGGTCAAGCCTCACGGCCGATTAGTACCGGTTAGCTCCACACATTACTGTGCTTCCACACCCGGCCTATCACCACGTAGTCTTCGTGGGGCCTTTAGGGACCTTGCGGTCCGGGATACCTCATCTCAGGGCCGGCTTCCCGCTTAGATGCTTTCAGCGGTTATCCGTTCCGCACATAGCTACCCGGCGATGCTCTTGGCAGAACAACCGGAACACTAGAGGTGCGTCCAACCAGGTCCTCTCGTACTATGGTCAGCTCCCTTCAAGTATCCTACGCCCACGGCAGATAGGGACCGAACTGTCTCACGACGTTCTAAACCCAGCTCGCGTACCCCTTTAATTGGCGAACAGCCAAACCCTTGGGACCTGCTCCAGCCCCAGGATGGGATGAGCCGACATCGAGGTGCCAAACCGCGCCGCCGATGTGAACTCTCAGGCGCGATCAGCCTGTTATCCCCGGAGTACCTTTTATCCGTTGAGCGATATCCCTTCCATATGGAGATACCGGATCACTAAGGCCTGCTTTCGCACCTGTTCGACCTGTCGGTCTCACAGTCAAGCTCCCTTATGCCTTTGCA
>JBCDAA010000010.1:0-52189 GCA_039186435.1 Myxococcota bacterium
GCAGCGGTGAGCGCGATCCCGACGGCGGAAACGTCGTAGCGACCGAACGCCAGCTGCGTCGCACCGAGGTAGTAGAGCGGCAAGACCGAGGCGGTAAGGGTTTGCAGCGCGAACCAGAGCGAGTCCGTTCGCCGGCGATCGACAAGAAAGATCAGTAGGTAGGTGAGTCCGCTGAAGAGGGTCGTGATCGCGGCGAGAATGGAGCCGTAGGTATTCGCGATCGTGATCGCGGTCGCGTGCGCATCGGAGGCATCCACTCGGGCGAGGCGCGGCGTTGCCGGAATCGACGGACTCTGAAAATGCGTGTTGGGGATGCGGAGCGTAATCGTCGCGCCGGGTCGTCGCTCTTCCGCGGAGATGATCCATCGCTGCACGGAGGTCGCACGATGGCCGCGCAGCATGGGTTGATGGGACGGGTGGAGGCGAGTCCCATCGACGCTCAGATCCGCGTGCGCGAACACCACCGGCGCGATCAACTGCAGCGGTTCGCCGGGGAAGAGCTCTGCCGGGATCGAAGTCTCAAGGGTGAAGAACGGGTCGTCGCTTGCGGGAAGCTCCCCGGGAAGACGCACATCGCGCGAGCCCTCGGGGAGTTCGAGGCGCCACTCGTGGAGAAGGTGGTTGTCTTCGAGCTCACACGCGCCGAGCAAGGCCATGAGAGCGAGCGCGAAACTCGACCTCCAAGGCGAACCAGGGCTGTGAACGGCGTTCAGTGACAACGGATTTTTGCCAGTATAACGTGGCAGGTTTCTCCGAGCACGTTCGGTCGATCGTGGCGGGCGCTGAAGAGTCGATCGCGCCGCGCTAAAGAACGGCGAGCAAGGACGCACCGTAGGCGGCGACTCGCGAGGGACCCATCCCGTGAATCTTCAGGAGCTCCGCTTCGGTCGCCGGCCGATCCTTCGCGATCTGCGCAAGCGTGCGATCCGAGCAGATCAAATACGCAGGGACCCCCTCGCGCCGAGCGAGCTCCAGCCGCGTCGCGCGCAGCCGTTCAAAGAGACTGGTGTCGCCGTCCATGACGACTCGTCGTTTGCGCCGCGCCCGGGATGTCTTTCGCGGCGGCAACAGCAAACGCGCTTCGTGTTTCTCGGTCATCACGTCCGCGCCAAGACGCGTCAGGTAGAGCACGGGGTACTCGTCCGCGGTCACGTTGGCGTAGCCTGCGGTGATCAGCCGTCGAAGAAGCGCCATCACCCATTCGACGTCGCCCTTCAGAATCCCAAAGGTGCTCAGCTTGGTGAGGGCCATCCGCCGGGTCTTCGCGTTGTCGCGACCGGCGAGCATTTCCGCGACGGCTTTCATTCCTACGCGACCGCGTGCCCGCGCGACGCCGGCGAGCGCCTTGCGCACCACGAGCGTGGCTTCGTCGTCGTCGCCCTCGGTCGCATCCTCGAGGCGCGCGCAAACGTCGCAGTGCCCGCACCCGCCGAGGATTTCCTCGTCGTCCCCAAAGTATCGAAGGATGAAGTCGTGGCGGCAGCTGCCGGCCTCGACGTAGCGCATCAAATCCAGAAAGAGCTTCCACTGTTGATCGATGCGACTTTGCGCGACCACCTGCGCGGGATCCCAGGCGCGCTCGATCAAGCGCCGCCGAAGCGCGAGGTCCGACGATGAGCTCATCAGGAGCCCGAACGCAGGGTCTCCATCCCGGCCGGCGCGTCCGACTTCCTGGTAGTACGCTTCGATCGAACCAGGGGCCTGTACGTGCACCACGAGCCGAATGTCGGGGCGGTCGATGCCCATGCCGAAGGCGTTGGTGGCCGTGACGACGTCGAGCTCCCGGGCCGCGAACGCGTCCCCCACGGTCGCACGACGCTGCGCGCTTAGCCCGGCGTGATAGGCCGCGCTTCGATAGCCCAGTTTCCCGATCTGCTGCGCCGTCTTTTCCGCGTTCTTGCGCGTCGCGGCGTACACGATCGCCGCGCCCTTGGGGTCCTTGGGGCTGCCGAGGGCTTCGCGAATCGCTTCCTCCATGCGTCGACGTCGCGCGTTGGAAGAGTCGAGGGGCGTCGCTTCCAGGTGCAGGTTCGGACGCGCAAAGCCGCGGAGTACCACGTGCGCATCGCGGATCTCGAGCCGCTCCAGAATTTCGTCGCGAACGACCGGCGTTGCGGTGGCGGTGCAGGCGAGCACATGCCGCGGCTTAAGCTGCCGAAGGAGCTTTCCAAGGCGCAGGTAGTCGGGACGAAAGTCGTGTCCCCACTGCGAGATGCAGTGCGCCTCGTCGATCGCGACAAGAGGCGGCTTCAGCGAGCGGAGGAAGTCGACCGCCCGCGCGTTCTTGAGGCGTTCCGGGGCGACGAAGACGAGATCGTAGCGACCCTTTCGCAGGCCTTCCTCGCGCTCGCGAATCTCGCTGAGGTCGAGACTCGACGCGAGAAAGGTCGCCTCAATGCCGCGCTCCATCAGGCCGCGGACCTGATCCTCCATCAGCGCGATGAGTGGCGAAATCACCACCGAGGTTCCCCCGAGGAGGGTCGCCGGCAGCTGATAGGTCAGCGACTTTCCGCCGCCCGTCGGCGCGACCACGAGCACCGGCTTGGGCTCGAGGAGATGCTCGATGGCTTCCCGCTGCCAGGGTCGAAACGCTTCCAGGCCAAAGCGTTCGCGAAGCTGCGTTTCCAGGTCGACTGCCATCAGAGTTCCCGGCGGGGGAAAGGCAGCCGTAGCACAAATCGATCGAGTACCACCATGTCGCTTCATTGAGACCTCAACAGAACCTCATCGCGTTCCTCCGAAAAGAGTTGCGGGCGCTGGCGTAGGCTCGCGATCGCCAGTACGCCCTGGCGATGTTCGAGATCGTCGTGACCTGTGCCGCTGGGACGGAGGAAGTCCTCCGTACCGAACTCGCGGAGCTCGGTCTGCAGCCGAGTGAAGGCGACGCGGGTCTCGTGCGTCTTCGCGCTTCGCTTCGCGACGCCTATCGCATCGTCCTTTGGTCGCGCATTGCGAGTCGCGTGCTTCTCGTGTTGAAGCGCTTCTCAGCGAACGATCCGGACGAGCTCTACGAGGCGGTGCGGGCGATTTCCTGGGAGGAGCACCTCGGACCGGACGAAACACTCGCGGTGGATTGCGTTGTCTCGCGCGAACGTCGCGGCGATCACACGCGCTTTCTCGCGCTGCGCACCAAAGACGCTGTCGTGGATCAACTTCGCGAACGACTAGGTGCACGGCCGAACGTCGATCGTGAGAACCCCGACGTGGCGCTGCGTTTGCGCTGGGCGGAGGAGGCCTCGCTTTCCCTCGATTTGGGTGGGCCGCTTCATCGCCGTGGCTATCGAGCCGCAGGAGCGCCCGCGCCGCTTCGCGAAAATCTTGCCGCCGCACTGATCGCGCTGAGTGGGTGGACGCCGGACCAGCCGCTCGTCGATCCAATGTGCGGGAGCGGTACGTTTTTGATCGAGGCCGCTTGGAAGGCGCGCGATGTTGCGCCGGGTCTCGGCCGAACGGAGCTTGGGGGCTGGCGGGGGCACGATGAACGCGCGTGGGCTGCGCTCGTCGCCGAAGCGCAAGAGCGACGCGTCGCCGGGAGGTCCAACGCGATGCAGCTTTGGGGCTTCGACGTATCCGCGGACGCGATTCAAGGCGCGCGAGGAGCCCTTCGGCGGGCGGACGTTCAGGTTCCCCTCGAGCGACGGGACGTTCGCGATCTCGATGCGCCCGCCGCGAACGGACAGCTGGTGGTGAATCCGCCCTATGGGGTTCGTCTCGATGCACGCGGCAGCAAGCGAGACGCTGACCACGGAGAGGTCGCCGTGCTCTACGGGCGTTTGGGCGATCGCCTCAAAACGCACTTCGGCGGCTGGACCGCGCACGTGCTTGCGCCGGTGGAACTCGTTCCCGCCGTGGGGCTCAAGCCGAAGTCGCGGGCGGTGGTGTTCAACGGCGCTCTCGAGTGTCGCTTCGCGTCGTTTCCGATTCGCGCGCGCCAGGGGCGTTCCGATCGCAGCTGGCGCGCGAGCGCGGATCCCTTTGCGAATCGACTGCGAAAGAACCGAAAGAAGCTTCAGGGATGGGCCAAGGGCGCACGCCTCGAGGTCTATCGGATCTACGACGCGGACATTCCGGAGTTCAACGTCGCCGTCGACGTGGTGGGGGAGCACGTCCTGGTGTCCGAGTACGCGCGCCCGAAAAAGGTCGACGCGGCGCTGGCGGACGCGCGCCTTCAGGACGTGATGCGCGTGGTGCCGGTCGTTCTCGAGGTGGACGATCGCCGGGTGCATCTTCGCGTGCGGGCTCGCCAGGGCTCCGGTCAGTACGAAAAACGAGGCTCGGCCGGTAGCTCCATCGCTGTGCGGGAGGGCGCGCACCGCTTTCACGTGAACCTCGAGGACTACCTCGACATCGGCCTCTTTCCGGACCAGCGACAGCTCCGCGTGGAAGCCGCGCGCGCTGCCGCCGGGAAGACCTTTCTTAACCTCTTTGCGTACACCTGCAGTGCGAGCGTGTACGCGGCGGCCGAAGGCGCGCACACCACGAGCGTGGACCTCTCCAACACGTACATCGAGTGGGGCGAAGCGAACTTTCGGCTCAACGAGCTCGATCCGGCTGCGCATCGCTTTCTTCGGCGGGACGTGCTGGCGTTCCTTCGCCAGAGTCGAGACCTGTGGGACGTCGTCTTTCTGAATCCACCCTCCTTCAGTCGAAGCAAAGCGATGGACGGTGATTTCGTCGTCGAGCGCGATCACGCGGCGTTGATTGAAGACGCGATGGAACGAACCCGGGACGTCCTCTTCTTTTCAACACACGCACGTCGCTTCGAACTCGACCCTTCGATCGCGGAGCGTTTCGAAGTTCGAACGCTCAAGGTCGTTCCGCGCGACTTTCAGCGAAGCCCCTTTCAGGCCTGGGCGATTCGGCACGCCTGACACAGCCTGGCCCGCAGACGACGCTGGAAATCGCGCATTTCGCCGGAACGCGGATTGAACACGCGCCTCTCATGCGGATTCTTCTCGTGTGTCTTTCGTTGAGCCTCGGCTGCTACGCCTCGCGTCTCGATGCGCCGGATGAGTTTGATCCTGTCGATCCCCCTCCCGTTCCCGACCTGCCGGATCCGGGTCCTGAAGAACCTGACCCTGACCCCGAGGTCTGCGCCCCGATTCCTTTTGAGGTTCGCTACAACGACCCGACCACCATGGAGCCGGTCGTCGAGCCGACGATCTTTCGCACCGATGCCCTCGTCGCCGTCTACGCGCGTGAGTCGTCCAGCCCAACGGACGAGGAACTGGATGACTTTCTCGTGCGCTATGGACTGCGCCTCGTGCGCGAGCCCGCGATCCCGGGCGAGCCAACAGATCCTGAGCGATGCCTCTATGAGTTTGAGTTTCTTTCCTGGCCGGGTTCGCTCGAAGAGCTCTCCGCGCGGATTCAAGAGATCAACGACGACGAGGCGATCTTTCAGGTTGCTGGTGTGACCGAGGAACACTGGAACTTCACTACCGACGTATTGGTGTCCCTCAGGGAGGGCGTGTCGGATGAGGACTTCGAGGCGCTGGTGACCGATTTTGGGGGCGTCGTTCTGGGGCGCGCAGGCGACCTGGCTTTCGTGCCCCGAGCGGGTTTGTGTTCGAGCTGACGAACGCTTTGAATCGCTCGCCGCTGGTGCAGCTTGCATCGGCCAACGCCTTCGTCTGCGTCGATCTCCGCGAATCGTTTTAGAGAGTGCGCGTGCGCCGGAAGCGCGTCCACTCAAACCACGGCGCGAAAATCGGCATCAGCGGCGGTAGCCGACTTAGGAGCAGTCGCCGTGCTTCCCGCCCCTCGTAGCGCGTTCCATCTCGGTCGACGACTACGAGGGCCGGACCCTCGCGCACGTCGAATCGCGCAAGCCAGTCGAACGTGCCTACCAGCCAGCGAAGGAACGTGCGCTCGGCGGGGATCCAGACCTTTCGATCGCGCACGCGCGGTACGACCCAGAAGAGCGTCGCGCAGATCCCGAGGTAGCTGAACACGCTGACCTGGGACGTGATCTCGATGATGGTGTGAAAGCCAAGCGCGCAGAGCATCGCGAGCACGCGAGTGCGCCCGAACCAGTAGCCGATGCCGATGAAGATCTCGCTGATCACGACGATTTTCCAAAACACCGCGTGAAAGCCTGGTGTGGCGACGAGGTCGATGAGTTCGGCCGGAACACCGCGTGCTTCGGCGACGTGCCGATAGCGAAGCAGCCGGTCGTACATCACCACGCCGCCGAACCAGTCCGGGTCGAAGAGCTTGCTCGTGCCGGACGCCAGGTAGGGAATGCACACGAGGCCCCGCGCCATGACGAGCGACCATAGGGGGGTGGTTTCGTTGGGACGACTCCACCGCGCGGCCCAAAGCGCATCGAGACTCAGCGTCGCGCCGCATCGGGTGACCGCGAGGCAAAAGAGAATCGAGATCAGGAACGCGCGGTTGTTGTGAAAGAAGAGCTGGTTCGAAAGCACGTTGAACGCGACGAAACCGAGCGTGTAGATCGCCGAGAGCCGGGTAAAGAGGCCGAGCGAAAGTGTGACCGAGCTAACGAGGGCGCCGAGGACGAGCACGCGGTAGGTGGACGCGTCGACGACCGGCCAACCCTCGAAGAAGGGCATGAAGAAGACGTCCGCGAAGTAGCGTCCCTCGTCGACCTCCACGAAGAAGGGGTAGAGGTGCACGATGGCGATCGGCCCGACCAGAATGCGGAGAACCGCTAGGCTTCGGGCGCTGACGCGTCGCTCGAAGAACTCGTTCACTCCGCGGATCTCTCGACGCTTCGAAGAGTGACTTCTTGCGGCTCGCCGCGGTTTCGTACGTAGCGAACCTCGGCTTCAAGGTAGAGGGCTTCCGTGTCGCGGGGGGTGTGAAGCGCGACCCAGTCGAGGGCGTGCTGAAAGCGAACGAGCGTCGCGTCGACACCGGTTGCCGCGTGGTGACGGTGCCACGGAACGTCGAGGCCGCGACCCCGGACCATCGCAGCCCAGTCGTAGCCTTCCCAGCCGTGGCGAATGTCGTGGCGACTGCCATCCGGAAGGACGCGCACCACGGTCGCTTCCCAGGTGCTTGATTCCCCAAAGGGTTGGTAGCCGAAGTACTTGAAGGGATCCCCGTACGCCATGAGCACGAAGTAGAGCTGCGCCGTCCAAACGACGGTGATCGTCAGCTTTGCGGGGAGGTGCCTCGGCACGTCGCGTAGGTGTACGCGCTCGGCGCCGCGAACACTAGAGTGCTAGGGAAGCGTCGCTGCGTCGCGGGCGATCGCGAGCGCGAACTGAGGAAGGCGCATGCCGGTCTTGCGAAAGATGGCGCGGACGTGGGTGTCGTAGGTCGACGGCGCAATGTCGAGGCGCCGAATGATCTGTCGACGGGTCTTTGACAGAAGCGTGAGATGAACGATGCACGTTTGGCGGGCGGTCAGGGCGAAGCGCTCGACCGCGGCCGACAACGTCTCTTCAATGCGGGGCGGAAGGGTCACCTAAAGTCCTCGCCCAGGGACATTCGAGGTTGCCACTACACCGGATTTTTCGTGCGGCTTTGCGGACTCGAACGGTGCGACCGATGCGCTCGCTGTGCTCTACTGCCGACATGCCGAAGCCAGTTGCGGCGGGTCTTGTGATGGTGTCCGAGGGCAAGGTGCTGCTCGTTCACCCCGGCGGGCCTTACTTCAAGCGAAGGGACGCTGGCATCTGGTCGATCCCCAAAGGTCTCGTCGATCCAGGGGAGGACTATCTGGTCGCTGCGCGCCGCGAGTTCGAGGAAGAGACCGGCTTTCGTCCACCGCCGGGCGGCTACGTATCCCTCGGCGTGGGAACGCAGTCGAAGAAGATCGTGCATGCGTGGGCGTTCGAGGGCACGTGGGATCCGAGCGAGCTACGCAGCAACACCTTCGAGCTGGAGTGGCCGCCGAAGTCGGGGTCGACGGCGACCTTTCCGGAGGTGGACCGAGCCGCGTTTTTTGAGCTCTCCGTGGCGCGCGAAAAGGCGATCAAGGGGCAAATTCCGCTCCTGGAGCGCGCGCTCGCGATGTACGGCTAGCCGATTTGAGAGCGTCCCTTGCGCTTCGGCGCAATGAGATCGACCCTGGTTCGGTCGTGCTGCGCTCCTCCCCCGCGCATCTTCTGGCTGCAACCCTTCTCGCGGCAACGGTGTCTTATCCCGTCGGTGCGGACTCTCATCGCGCGCCACCCTCAGAGGAGCAGCCGGAGTCCGCCGCGAATCTGTCCGAAGAAGACTGCCACTGTACCGAGGCGCCGAGGCAGGAAGTGTTGCCGAGCCGTTCGACCGGTTACCCGTGGCGAGGTCGTCTTCGGGAGGGAATCCGGCTCGATGCGAGCGACACGATTCACCTCATGGAGGTGGATGTTCCGCGAGGGAACTTCTTCGGCACGCGTTCGCTCGTGAATCTGCTCCGCCGCGCATCGGAGAGAGTGGAGGTTGACGCGCCTGGCGCGAGGCTGAACGTCGGCGAACTGTCGCGGCGTGGCGGCGGCAACATCATGGGGCATCGCTCCCACGAGAACGGCCGCGATGTCGACATCGGCTTTTACCTCAAAGACGAGGCCGGGGTGCCCTACGAGCCGCGCCGTTTCGTGGAGATGAATCGTCAAGGTCAGGGTCGTGATGCGGGACAACGCGTCTTCTTTGACGACGCGCGGAACTGGCTGTTGATGAAGGCGCTCGTGACGGACGGTGTCGCAGTTCAACACGCTTTCGTTCATCGAAGTCTGCGGCGACGGATTCTTGACGAGGGCGCGCGGCAGGGCGCGAGTGCGGAGCTCCTTGCAAAGGTGGAGCGGGTCGTGATCTCCCCGGGCGTAAGTCATCCGCACCGAAATCATTTTCACGTGCGGATCTACTGTCCGGCGGCGGACGTGCCTGCCTGCCGCGACCGCGGGCCCTACTGGCCGTGGCTGCCGAGCGACCATCCCTTTACCGCGCGGATCGTCTCCCTTCCGGGTTGGCCGCCGGGCGAATAGAGCGCCGCACCGCAGGAAGAAAACGTCTTCTCGGTCGTATTTCGGAGCCGTGGCAGCACTCTTTGTGACGTGTTCTTCGTGTGGTCGAGAGGTTTCCTTCGGACCGAAGGCGCGGGGCCAACAAGGCTCCTGCGCGTGTGGCGCAACGCTGCTTCTTGAGCCAGATGGCGCGGCCGCTCGACGTCGCGGCGTCGCACGCTGGGAGGAAGTCGAACGCGCCAAGCATCACGACAAGGCGATCAAGGCGCTCGAAAAAGAGCTCTCGAAAAAGCCGGGCCTCGAGCTGATGGCAGTCCGCACGCTTCGCCTCGACGATCCCGTGTCCAGCGACGAAGAGCGCGCCGCGCAGAAAGCGGCCAAGGACTACAAGCCCGTGAACCTCCGGGTCGACACGCTGCAGTGCATTCAGCTGATGCGCGGTAACGAGTGGGTGTACCTGTTGATTCCGTACTACGGCGCGCACCGGATGGCGCACGAGTTCATGTCGATCATTCAAGGGACCCTGGTCGCGCCGCTCTACTTCGATCGGGATGGGCCTCGAAAGCACGTCTTCGGGCAGTGGGTTGGCGACGATGTGCTCACGCAGGCGGCGCGGGCAAACAAAGAACTAATTCGCGGGATCGAATGGCAGGCGTACCTCGGACGCATTCACCAGAACCTCCTCTGGGGTCTTCAGGTGGTGCCGTTTCAGGGTCGCACCCTTCACCTCATGCAGACCGCGGTGCGTGGTGTTCTGTCCACGAAGTTTGCGCCCCACTGGTACCTTGAGCGGCGGGACGCGCTGATTGGGTTTGGCGGCGCCTACGCGACGACGACGCCTCCGCCCGCGCAACTACGTCATCAGCCTTTGGCGCGGCTTTTCGTCGACGAGCTTCACCGAAAACAGTCCTGATCAGAGTTCGGCGAAGTCGATCATCGACGTTAGCGTGGCGTCTTCTCGATTGCTGGTGAGCTCGAAGACGATGTGATGAACGCCCGGTTCCAGCGTGACCTCGAGGGCGTCGCCGGTGGCGATGCACCGGGACGGGTCGGCCACGTCGCCGTCGAGGACGTACACCCGCGCCGTGCCTCGTCGCGCGAGGCTTCCAAGCCAAAGGGAGGTCGTCTCTTCGATGCGGAGGCGAACGACTCGCTCTGGGCCTGAGGCGTCGGTGGCTTCCTCGCAGCTGTAGTTCGCGAGGGTGCTCGTGAGCTCGTTTGCGGAGACGTGCTCCGCGAAGGGAGCGCGCGCGACGCGGAGCGGCACGACTGCTGTGCCTTCGCCGTAGTGCGCCGGAGGGTCTTCGTCCGGCGGTTCCGCGCCATCGACGACCTGCCGAAGCCGGTGGAGCGATTCGAGGGTGCGCAGGTTTCGCATGTTCATTCCGCGCGCGAGGCCTTCTTCGGTGAAGACGCACGCGCGGCCTCGGCCTTCGACGAGAAGTACGTTCGAGTGCACGCCGTCGCCTGCGAGCCCGCGACCCGGGAGCTCTTCCATTGCGAGATAGAAGTCGATGTAGGGGAGCTTCCACGCGCGAGCGATGCCCCGGCTAACGCGGTTGTAGCGCTTGGCCCAATCGTCCATCGCTTCGTCGTCACCGCGAGGGCTCGTCGCGCCGAGGATCGGGATCACGCCGCGTTCGACGAGGCTTTCGAGGAGCTGCTCGAGACGCTCCCCGAAGCGTTGCGGGTTGCGCGCCTGAACGTCGTTGCCGCCAAAGAGGGTCAGGGCATAGCGCGCGCGCGAGGCGCGGATCTCTTGAATCGCGCGGCTCGGTCGACCGGTGAGGCCCTGGCGTAGCGACCAGCCTTTTTGGGCCGCGAGGCTCTCTCGGCGAAAGGGATTTCCGCGGCGCCCGATCCGTCCTTCGCGAAAGTAGGCGAGCGTTTCCGCAAACTCCTCGCGACCGCCGAGGTCGAGGTTGCGATCGCTCCCAAGGCAGTGAAGGTAGGCGCGGCTCTCGATGCTCGACCCGCCCATTTTGGCGAAGATGTTGTTCTGGAGCTCGCTCGACTCGGCGAGGCCTCGGAGGTGGGTTGCGACCGCCGGTGTAATTCGGCTGTGCACGCGTAGAAGCTCTCGCTCGAGCGGGGTGTCAGGCGGTTCCGGTTCCGGCTCGGGTTCAGGTTCCGCGGCGACGATCGGTTCTTCCACAGGTTCGGTGCGCGGGATCTCGTTGCCGCTTGCGGCCGCCGGAGGGTCGCTTTCCTCCGACGTTGCGCAGGGCGCGAGCAGGATCAGAAACGCGAAGAGGAGAAGCACCGGCACGGGAATTGACAGCGTGAAAACCCCGTCCAACGGTGAAGGGGCGTGAAAGCTCCTGCGATCCTACACCGACCCCGCTGGAGAACGCCTGAAAAGGACGTGACTTCCGAGGCGGTGTTTCTGCGCCGTCGCGAACTTGTGCGAAACCTTGGTCTCGCCGCGGGTTCGCTCTTGGTGGGCTGTCGAGAAACGCCCGCCCCCAGGCCGGTCTCGGTGACGGCGCCTTCGGCGACGACAGAGGTGTCGCTCTATCCGGCGCGGCGCTCGCGTCGTTATCGCGTCGACCGAGCCCTCACGCCCCCGGAGGTCGCGAGTCGCTACAACAACTTCTACGAGATCAGCACGGACAAAGACGACGTCTGGCGCCTCGCGGAAGCGATGCCTCTCCGGCCGTGGGGCGTGGAAGTCGTGGGGAGCGTGCACGCGCCGCGTACATTTTCGATCGACGAACTGGAGCGTCTCGTCTCCCTGGAAGAACGCGTGTACCGGTTTCGCTGCGTTGAGGCGTGGGCGATGGTTGTGCCCTGGACCGGTCTTCCGCTGCGCGCGCTTCTCGATCGAGTTCGGCCGCTCGGATCCGCGCACTATGTGCGCTTTGTGACCGTTCACGATACGCGCATGCCCGGGATTCGGAATCAACCGCACTATCCGTGGCCGTATTTTGAGGCGCTTCGGCTCGACGAAGCGATGAACGAGCTGACCTTGCTTGCGACCGGGATCTACGGCCGACCTTTGCCGCCTCAGCACGGCGCGCCGGTCCGCCTTGTGGTGCCCTGGAAGTACGGGTTCAAGAGCATCAAAAGCATCGTCCGGATCGAGGTTCTCGAGGAGCGCCCGTCGACGTTTTGGTCGCAGCTTCAGCCGGCGGAGTACGGGTTTGTCGGCAACGTTGATCCCGCGACGCCGCACCCGCGCTGGTCCCAAGCGGAGGAACGAATGATCGACACCGGCGCGCGCGTTCCGACGCAGCCCTACAACGGCTACGGCGAGTGGGTGGCGTCGCTCTATCCGGGTGGCGCAAGCGCGACGCGGTAGTGCGATTCGTCGCGTGCGATCTGGATCCGTCCGCGCCGCAACGCGGCATGGTCCAGCGTCCAGTGCTCGCCGACGCGAGGCCAAAACGAATGGGTTACGCCGCGAAGGGAGATGCGGCGCGGCTCGCAGCGACCCGCTTGGGGGACGAAACGGCAGTTCTGGAGCCTGGATGGAAGTTCGAGTTCCTCCCCGCAAGAGCGTCTTCCGGGACCTCCGGTCACGGTGATTTCGGTGGGGGCGGCGGGGCGATTTCCGCGCCCATCGACAACATCGAAGTCGGATCCCGTCACGCGAAATCCGTCGCAGCCGAAAGAGAACGTGACGTAGGTCTCCGGAGGAAGCGAGACGTGGAGTACCTCACCATCAACGACGATGCGGGCCATGTGGGTCGCACTCGGTTCGACGACGAACGCGTGGTGTTGTCCGGGGTGGACGTGGGTGGCGCGGTCTCCTTGTCGAACACACGAGTCTCCAAAAAAGAGCACCGTGACGAGGGCGAAGACGTTGCGATCCTCGGGGCTGGGTGGAAGTTCGATGGAGCGGCTCCCCGAGGGGCAATCGGCGGCCGCCGCGGTAGAGACAAGCAGGACGGCGAAGACAACGAACGTGCGCACGCCTAAGAGCTAGCACAGGCCGACGTTCGTCTGCCGAGCGCCGATCGATAGCTCAACGAGTTGCGCGCACGCGGCTTTGCGTAAGTTCGTTGTGATTCAGCTTCCAGCGTTCGCCGTGGCGAGGCCAGAAGAAATGACGCACACCATCCAGGGTGATTCGCGCGGCTGCGCAGTACCCAGCCTGCGGTGTGAAGCGACACGCTTGTGCGGTCTGCGGCACGTCCAAGGACGCCGAGCATTCACTCGTTGGTGGACCTCCGGTTACGACGACTTCGCTGGCGGCACCATGGCGTTCTCCGCGGTGCGTGACGACGTCGAGATCGGGTCCACTCAAGCGGTACGGCGTGCATGCGGCAGAGGAAAAGGTGAGTTCTGAGCCAGCCGGGATCGAGATGTGGAGCACGTCGCCGTTGAGCATGAAGCGTTGCATGCGCGTGTCGCTGGCTTGAACCGAAAACGTTCTCGCCTCTCCTGCGGGGAGGTGCACCGTGGTTCCGCGTTGGGTGACGCAGGCGCCCTCGGACGGCCCGGCCCAAGGGTCTCCCCCGGAAAAGCGGACGTGGACCAGCGCGACTGGCGCGTTGCCTTCGGGGCCGTCCGGGAGCTCGAGGATGTGGGTGTCTTGAGGACAATCTGCTGCGACGCTGCGAGAAATCAGGAACGAGGTGAGGAGCAGCATCGCGCGCATGGCGTGGACGCTACCAGCGCGGGATGACAACGCGGCAATTTCGAGCCAGGTTCCGCCTCGCAATGGCTCTCGACCCCGAATTTGTTGCCGACTGTCCCTATGGACCCGGCGGTCTGCTCATCGATGATGTGCTTACGATCGACGAAGACACGAGTCGCGTCGTGGTGCGTATGCCGACGCACGCCGACCTACCGCTAACGCGCGAGCAGCGAGCGCATCCGGTGCGTCATCCACGGCATGTGAGCGGCGGGTTGATGGTTCACATGACCGGCATGGTTGGGTTCGTGCACGCCTATCACATCCTCGGTCTGCGCCATGCGGATGGCTGGATTGGGTACGGCGGGCGGATCTATCGCGCGCGCTATCTCGCCCTCGCGCCGCCAGGCGAGCCGCTGATCCTCGAAGGTCGCGCGACGAAGGTCCGGCGCGGCAAGAAGAAGATCTTTGTGCGCTATGAGTTTCTCTTCAAACAGGGCGAGACGCCGGTCTACGACAGCGAGCAGGCGGCGATTTGGATGAAGGTTGAGGACCCGGATGCATCGTGAGGTTCTCGAGGTCGCCACGCCGGGGCGTGGCACCTACGAGATCACCCGCGAGGTGCAGCGGGTCGTTCGTGAGGCGGCGGTGGATGTCGGGCTCTGTACGGTGTTTGTGCACCATACGAGCGCGTCGCTGCTGATCACCGAAAACGCCGATCCAGATGTGCAGCGTGACCTCGATTCGTTCTTCGCGCGCCTCGTTCCGGATGGCGACTCGATCTTTGTGCATACGGCGGAGGGGCCTGACGACATGCCTTCGCACGTGCGAAGCGCGCTGACGCAGACGTCGCTGTCGATTCCGGTGGTCCAAGGTCGTTGCGATCTCGGGACCTGGCAGGGGGTGTTCCTATGGGAACATCGCCATGCGCGTCACCGCCGGCGAATCACCGTTCTCGTGAGCGCTTAACGCGAAACGCCAGCCGCGAAGATGGCTGGCGTTTCGTAGCGTTGTCGGAGGCGATCAGGAGATGCCGAAGTCCGAGGCTTCGAGCTGCTTCTTGATACGGCTTCGTCCGCGATGAAGCATCACGCGAAGCGCGCCGCGGCTTACGCCCATCTGGTCGGCGGCATCGTCACGATCCACGCCGTGAACATCGACGAGCGTGACGGCCTGACGCTCTCGACGAGGAAGGGAAGGGAGGGTCTTTTCGACGAGCTCGATCGCTGCCTGGTCATCGAGACGCTCACGCGGCGCAGCCATCGGCGGGGTGTGGTGCTCCTCGAACATCGTCGTCGGTCGCTTGCGGCGATGGTGATCGACGATCTTTCGGCGGAGGATGCTCACGAGCCACGTCTTCAACGAAGAGCGCCCTGCAAAGGAACCGATTCCCTTGTAGGCCGCGAGCCAGGTCTCTTGGACCAAATCCCGGGCAAGTTCATCTTTGCCCACTCGCTGGCGCGCGTACCGGATCAGGCCGGGTTCCAGCTCTCGTACCGTTGCCTCTGTCAGGCTCATCGTGTCGGTCGCCATGGCGTCGCTCCCTTTTGGACCGCTTGGTCTAGAACATCATGTAGATCCGATGACCCAGCCGTCAAGTGACTTATGGACCGATTGGTCTTCCGTTACAACGAGTAAACTGTTTTTCCCTTGTATGGAAAGATGATTTCATCGAAACCTTCACAGAAATATAATATATCGAATGGTATATTGAGTGAGCCTCGACAACGGTGCTAGGGCGCCTAAGCCCTTGAGACTCCGAGGCTTTCCTGGTTTGTGCAGGAGCGCACCGCCCAACTGCGAGAGCGCAGCGATTTCCCAGTTGGGTTGTAAGCCTTTGAATAGAAAAAGGGATTCGCCAATTGCGGGCGGATCGAAGCGGCGTGCAACCGTGCACGCAGTTCTTTCGTCAGCGCACGGAGGAAGTGGTGATCCTTGATGGGGACGGTCTCGTCGCTGACTCGACTCAGAACGATCGCCGGCGAGTGGATTCGAGCCGCAGTCCAAACTCCGACTGGACTCAGAGTCAGCTAACCGCAAGTCAATAAATCAGGTTGGCTGCAATTCGCTCCTCAACGCCAACGAAAGCAGGACGGTCTTTCGACCGCCCTGTGTTCTCGATCCCGACCGCCCTGTGTTCTCGAGGCGCTACATCGCGGGGGGGCAGCGACGTGCGCCGATGCACGCCGCGATCTCGTCGGAGCACTCGCGCTGAATGCAGTCGAGGGGATCGCCCCCGAAGCCGCAGGTGACGAGCTGGTCGGTCGCGCAGTCGACGACCTGGTCCACGAAGAACCGAATGTCCGCACACGCCCGCGCGATGCAGTCCGCGATGCAGGTGAGCGAGAAGTCCGGGATTCCGCCGCCGAAGTCGAAGCACCCGAAGGTGCAGGTCACGACCTCGATGCAGGTGACGCCCGGGCACGCGCCGCAGTCTCCGGGGCAGTTGACGCAGGTCTCGAGCTCTTCCGGCTCGCAGACCATGTTTCCGCAAACGCTGCAGACGCCACAGTCGGTCTCACAGCTCGCGCAGTCCTCCGGGCTTCTGCACCGACCGTCGCCGCAGCCAGGACAGATCCCGCAGTCGTCGGGACAGGTCGAGCAGTTCTCAATGCCGGGCGTGCACATGCCGTCGCCGCACGCGGGACAGGGGTCGCAGTCCGACGCGCAGGTCAAACAGTCCTCGCCGTCGGAGGCGCGGCAGAATCCGTCGCCGCAGGTCTCACATGCGCCGCAGTCGCCTGGGCAGGACGCGCAGTTCTCGGTGTCGCTGCAGCGCCGGTCGCCGCAGGTGTCGCAGAGTCCGCAGTCGATCGGGCACGAGGTGCAGTCCTCACTCGCCGCGCACAGCCCGTTCCCGCAGGTCTCGCAAAGACCGCAATCAAGCGGGCAGGTTGAGCAGGTCTCGCTCATCGAACAGGTTCCGTCGCCGCAGGTTTCGCAGACGCCGCAGTCCGTCGGGCAGCTGAAGCAGCTCTCCGTCGCGGAGCAGGTCGCGTCGCCACAGAACTCGCAAAGTCCGCAGTCGTCGGGGCAGGTCGCGCAGCTTTCGCCGCTGCCGCAGCGCCCGTTTCCGCACGCCTCGCACACGCCGCAGTCCTCCGGGCACGACGCGCAGCCTTCGCTCGCGCTGCACACGCCGTCGCCACAGGCCTCGCAGAAGCCGCAGTCCGCGGGGCAGGTCTCGCAGCGCTCGCCGCCCGCGCACATTCCATCGCCGCAGGTCATGCAGCTGCCACAATCCTCCGGGCAGATCGCGCAGCTTTCGTCGGGCGAGCACGCTCCGTCGCCGCAGCCCGCACACGCGCCACAGTCTGCCGGGCACGTCTCGCACGCTTCACCGAGGTCCGCGTCGCAGAAGCCGTCGCCGCAGTCGCGACAGAAGCCGCAGTCTTCCGGGCAGAAGCTGCAGTCCTCCGTTCCTGCGCAGAGGCCGTCCCCGCATACGTCGGGGCACTCGCCACAGTCCGCCGGGCAAAGCTCGCAGTTTTCGGTCGGCCCGCACGCGCCGTCGCCGCACGCGTCGCCTCCATCGAAGCCCGTCGGTACGTCCGGACGAGTTCCGGCGTCACGAGTCGTCGTGAGAATCGACGAGCGGCCGCAGGCGAGAAGGGTGAACGCGAAGAAAAGAAGGAGAAGAGGTCGACGGATCACAGCGCCCGCAATGTAACCGATTGCCCTTGCGGCAGCATCCCTTGTTCTCGGGAGTTCTCAGGAGTTCGGGCGTGAGGAGGATCACGGGTCGAGCGCGACGGGATAGCGGTACCAGGGGTCCATCTCCTCTCGGATGACCTCAGTCATGCGAGCGATGTCTTCCGGATCGAGGTAGTCGACAAAGCCACCGATCTTTCCTTTTCGAGCCTTGAACGATTCGGGATCGCTCGCATTGCCAGGACGCAGACGGCTCGACTGGTACTCACCGCTCTTCTCGCGCCTGCGGAGCGCGTCGATGCGGTTGAACTCCACCGACTCCTCGATGAGTGAATCAGGAATCTCCTCGAGACCCGAAAAGTCGAGGAGCTTGCGAAGCGAGCCCGCCGTATCTGCGTGAATGTCCTCGTAACGGAGCAGGAGAAGCTCCGGCACGTCTCGGTTCTCCGCCCAGATATTGTAGAAGCGAATCATCGTTCGAAACGATCCGCGGGGCTGCCAAATGAAGTCGTGAAGCGGGGTGTCGCTCCGCACCTTCCAGCGACGAGTGACCTGAAGGTGAAGCGAAACGATCGTGTCGCGCGGGTCACGCACCAGCAGGATCACCTTTCGACCTCGGTAGCGCTCCTTGTGGGTCCGCAGCTGTTCGGGTCGTCGCCAATGCGGGGCGTCGTCATGAAAGGGACGAATCCGCGGGATGCGCGGGTCTAAGTCCTTGAGCGGCTCAAGCTCCAGCGGTGGCGCGTTCTGCACGTTGAAATGCTTGGTGATGGCCGTGTGCATCAGGAGCCGCGCCCAGGTCCCGCCAGTTTTCGGAAACCAAAGCAGAAACACGTCGGCACGGCGATTGCGTTGTGCGCGAAAGGGCGACCACCGCTCGATCCACCGAGAGGTCGGTGGATGGATCAGAGACCGAAGGTGCATTTCGATGCGATCGCGAACACTCACGAGATTCCTCCGACCAGTTGCTTGCGCGAGAACTGCGCCTCAAGACGTGGAGCGGAGCCTCGGCTCCGAAACGAAGACCCGTGCGTAACCGTCGACGAGTGGTGATCCGGACGCTCCTCCTCCTCGTGGGAGTGGGGCTCTTGGCGATCTTTATTTGGAGCGCCGGCCCTCAGGAGATCGCGAACAACGTCGCGCGCATTGGCTGGGGCTTTGGCTGGCTGCTGCTCATCAGCCTGGTTTGGCGCTCCCTCGCGGCGACCGGCATGTGGCTTCTCTTTGAGCCTCACCACGGGATGTCCTGGTGGAAGATCATGCTGATCCGCTGGGCAGGCGAGGCCGTGAACACGCTGATGCCATTTGGAAACGTGGGCGGGGAGCCGGTGAAAGCCGTGCTGCTTTCGCGAGAGCTCGGTGGCGCGGAGAGCGCCGGGTTTGTGCTTCTCGACAAGACGATCTTCTTCATCGGCAGCATTCTCTTCATGACCTCCGGCACGCTCATCGGCGCAGTACTGCTCGCGGATCACGTCGAGGTTCTGATCGGGACGATCGCACTGCTCGTTCCGTGGGTCGGCCTGTTGGGCTGGGCGGTGTGGCGCCAGGCGAAAGGCGACTTCGTCGTCAAGGTAAGCCGCGTGCTCGCCCTCGTGCGCATCAAGCTTTCGGACAAGACGATTCAGAAGCTCGAGCGTGTCGACGACACGGTTTCGAACTTTTGGCGAAAGCAAAAGGGGCGCTTCTTTTTGGCGCTCACGGTTCACGCGATCGCGAGGCTTCTGCGCGTCGCCGACGTCTGGGTGTGCGTCTACCTCCTCGGCGAGCACATCGAATGGACCGGCGCGTACTTCACGGCCGCGGCGGGAATGCTCGTCAGCAGCACCTTCTTTTTCATCCCCGGCGCACTTGGCGCGTCCGAGGGTGGTCACGGGTTCGTCTTCAAGTTGATCGGTCTCGGCGTGACCGCAGGCGTTACGGTCGGACTCGTCCGCCGCATCCGGAACTACATCCTCTCCGCGATCGGTTACGCGATCTTTGTGGGCTGGCCGTCCGAGCAACGTTCGGATCCTCAGGAAGCTTGACGGCGCGCGAAAATCCCGCGAACCAGCCGTAAATCCGAGGGTTTGTCGACGTCGATGGCCGCGGTCGCAAAGCTCGATTCGATGATGGCTGCCCGCACGCCGGCCTGACGTCCCACGGCGTCCGCGGCCTTTGCCATCGTGAGCCGGCGCAGCGCAAAACGGATCAGGGTTCGGGGTCCGAGCGCCCACGCCATCTTCCAAGGCTTCTTGCGATCGCGTTCGAGGCGGCGCCAAAACGCAACGACGTTACGACCCTGCGGATTCGGAAGCGCGAAGAGATTGCAGCCGCTCACGGCTTTGTCGGAGAAGCGAAGGTACGTGCGTTTCGTCTCAGGATACTCGCGCTGAATCACGTGATCGCGTGCGACCAACGCCGCGACGTCCACACCGTTTGGAATTCGTTCGACGAACTCTTCGATCATCGCGGTGGTGAGCAGTGGATGGTCCGCGGTCGTGAGAAGCGCCGGGTAGGGATCGAACTCATCGAGGACTGACGTCACGCTTTGGCTCGGCGAAGGCTTCGCGAGGGTGATGTGTAGTCTTCCTGCGTCAACCAGCGTTCGCACTGTGGGAAGATCTGCAACAGCTTCGGGTCGCTCGATGACGACGATGATCTTGTCGATCACGTCCGTTGCGGACACCGCGGCGAGCACATGTTCGATCATCGCCTTGCCGTCGATCTCGGCGAGCGCCTTGTGGGAGATGCCGCAATGAGAGGCCACGGGATCCACGGGTCCACGGCTTCCAGCGAGCACAACGGCGGTGAACGTTGAGGTCATGGAGGGGGCACCTAGCAGCCCCGGTGCCAACCGCCTAGGGACCTCGTTCGTAACGATCCCGTCGCTCGTGAGACGAGTGAGGATGGAGCGCGGATCTTGGTGGCACACCGCGTGCTTAGTGGTTCTCCCAGAGCGAAGCCGATGCGCAAAACTCGTCAAAAACGGGCTTTCTACGCCTACATGTGGTTTGAGTTCACACCTGGTGTGACCTCGCTGCAACAGGAGTGTGAGTCGATTGCGTCACGAGGACGACATGGCTGAGTCAGTCGCGTTGCAGGGCGCTCCGGTGGCGACGGAAGCTGCGCAAAATGCGGACATGCCGACGTGCGTGATCGTTGGCGACTCGACGACGCGCGTCTTTGGGTTGAACGGCGTCGAGCGACTTCGTCGTGCGCTCCGGCGCGCGAAGGTTGCAAACGTTCGGCTCGCCTCGGACAACCTCGACGAGCTTTCGGGTTCGGTCGTGCTTCTTCGCGCGGACCACGCGTTTGAGGAGCTGCTCTTTGTCGACCTGCTGGCGACACGCGGCATCGCGCTCATGGCGGGCGACACGCCGGCGGCGGTTCACGTCGATGCGAAGGACGCGCCGGAGGTTGCGAAAGCGCTTCTTGCCAACGCGCCTCTTCCCGTCGAGCTTCGCGCGGTCACGCCAAAAGAACTCAGCGGCGACTACAACAAGAAGCTCCGCAAGCAGGCGGTGCCCTACCTGATTCCGGCGACGCCTGAAAACGCGGCCGCGATCGAAAAGACCATCTTCAACGGCTCCTACAAGGGCGTGACCGACTTCATCTCGAAGTACGTCTGGCCCTGGCCGGCGCGGCAGGTCACGCGCCTTGCGGCGAACCTTGGGCTCACGCCCAACATGATCACCACCGTGGGTTTGCTGCTGACGCTCGCGACCTTTTGGTTCTTCTGGCACGGCCAGTTTGCTCTGGGTCTTGCGTGCGCGTGGCTGATGACCTTTCTCGACACGGTCGACGGAAAGCTCGCGCGCGTGACGATGACGTCCTCGAAGTTCGGGGACATCTTTGACCACGGCATCGACCTGATTTCGCCGCCTTTTTGGTGGTGGGCGTGGCTCCACGCGACCGCGTTGAGCGGTTCGGACGCCACGATCGTCCTCGGTGTGCTCGTGATCGGCTACATCGCGCAGCGTCTTCAGGAAGGCTACTTCATTGGCGTCTTCAAGATTGAGATGCACGTCTGGCGACGCTTCGACAGCGTCTTTCGTCAGTACACCGCGCGTCGCAATCCGAATCTCGTGATCCTCACGGTCGCTTTGCTCGTAGGAGAGCCGACGGCGGGGATCGTTCTCGTGGCGGGCTGGACCGCCTTCTGTTTCGCCGTGCACATGACGCAGATCGTGCAGGCGAGTTTTGCAAAGGCGAACGGCAAGCCCATTCGCTCCTGGATGTCTCGATGACTACAGCACTCCCCTTCGCTCGTCGTTCCCGCTCGGGTGTTCACCGCCTTCGCGATTTTCGTCGCGACTCGCGCAAGACCCGCACTCGGACCGGCGTCATCTACAACCCGCGGGCGACCGCGAATGTTGGCCGCGCGCCTCTTCGTGCGATCGATGTTCCGTGCGCGGTTCCGAGCACGCGCGAAGAGCTTGTGGACGCGCTTGCGGACTTTGCGCGCCGTGAGGTTGGCACCGTCGCGGTCAGCGGCGGTGATGGCACGGTTCGCGATGTCCTGACAGCACTTCCGAAGGCCTACGGCGACGCGCCGCTGCCGGAGATTTCGATCATCGCGTCGGGTCGCACGGATCTGATCGCGGACGACGTGGGTGCACAGGGTCGCCCCGACGAGCTCGCGCGACTGCTCGCTGCGACGAAGAACGGCACGCTCAGGAAGACGCGTCGCCCGATTCTTCAGGTCAATCGCCTCATGGACACCGAGGGCAACGTTCGCCGCCGGGTGCGTGGGCTTCTTCTTGGGGGTGCCGCATTCGCGTACGCGACCAAGCTTGGTCAGGGCGAGATTCACGCGACCGGCGCGAGCCACACCAAGGCCGTCGCGATGACGCTGGCAACGGTGCTTCAGCGGGTCCTCCTTCAGGGTGACCCGGACGGGCTCCGGCGTGGTCAGGCGACGCGTCTCCACGTGGACGGCAAGGCCGACACCCAGGGCGACGATGCGCGTCGTGCACTCTTTTTGATTAGTGGCCTTCGCAACGAGTTCGTCGTCGGCCGCAGTCCCTTTTGGGGCGCGGTTCGTGAGGACCAGCTTCAGTTTCTCGACGTGGCGGCTCCGACCAAGGGGGTCGCACGAGCCTTTGCCGCCCTTGCAGCGCGACGACCCTGGCTCGCGGGGCCCGGCTGGAACTCGGGCTCAGCGCGAGAGATCGAGGTGGAGACCACCGGCGAGATCGTGATCGACGGCGAGCTCTTCACGCCGCTTCCCGGTCACGCGATGCGGATCACTGCCTGCGCGCCCATGACCTTTGTGGCGCCATGACGACGATGACCCCGGCCGCTTCGCCGCGGTCTGACGAGTCGAAGGCGCAGGATCCTCGAAGTGAGTTGCGCGCGCTGATTCGCGCGGAGCTAAGTCGCGAGATTCTGCCGGCGGCATCGACGCTCGCCGCGCACGTTCGTGAGCTCTACGGCGAGAGCGTCGGCTCGATCCTTTTTTATGGGTCGTGTCTGCGCGCGGACAGTCCCGAAGGGGTCATGGACCTCTACCTGCTGACCCGCAGCAACCGCGACTTCAATCCGACGTTGCCTCTCGCGGCGGCGAATCGGCTAATCCCGCCGAATATCTACTTCTGGTCGATCCCTTCGGAGGAAGGTGAGCTTCGTGGCAAGGGCGCAGCGATCAGTCTCGAGCAGTTTCAAAAGAGCTGCGAGCCCGGCGCGTGGAGCCCGAGTATCTGGGCGCGTTTTTGCCAGCCTGTGGTTCTCGTCGACTCGCCGACCGAGGCGGATCGCGAAGCGACCGTCGACGCCGTCGAGCAGTCGATTGTGACCGCTGCGAAGTGGGCGGCGTGGCTCGGCCCGTCAACCGGGAGCGCGCGAGACTATTGGGTCGCGCTCTTTCGCGCGACGTACAGCGTGGAGCTGCGCCCAGAGCGCGACGATCGACCGGGGCTGATTGTCGACGCGAACCGCGAGCGCTACGAGCGTTTGCTGCCGCTTGCGTGGAAGGTCGCCGGGATCTCCTTTGAGGTCGAGGACGGCGAGTATCGACCTCACGTCGATGGAAGGCCGACCAAGGCTCGTGGCTGGCGGGCCCGTCGCGCGCTCGGAAAAGGGCTCTCGGTCGCACGCATCGTCAAAGGAGCGTTCACCTTTGATGGTGCGGTCGACTACCTCCTCTGGAAGATCGAGCGGCATTCGGGCGTGAAGGTGGCGGCCACCGAGTGGCAAAAGCGTCACCCCTTTCTCGCCGCGCCGAGCGTGTTCGCGAAGCTTTGGCGCGCGGGCGCGATTCGCTGAGCGGATTGCCTTTGCCGCGAAGGCATGCTTCACGAAAGGGATGCGCCTGCTGAAGGTCGTCCGCACGCTCTTTCGCTCGAAGGGCGAGTTTGCGGAGGACCTGAAGCGTCGGGGCGCAGGGCGCGAACTCGTTCGTTTCTGCGAGGACTACGGCGCCGACATCCTTGCGGCGTGGACCGCGTGTCCACGCGGCAACTGGTGCATTGAGATCGCCGCCCGCTCCGGTCTGAATCGCGGGCTTGTGGTTCACGCAGCCGATGATCTCGCGAAGGAAGGCGCGCCCTCGGCTCGCGAGGTCGACGGATCAGGCAACCTCGAGCGCTTCGCGGCGGGTGGGGATCTCGAAGAGTTTTGCCTCTACATCGAAGCGCTCTGCTTTTCGCTCGTGGAGGCGACGCCGACGGTTCGAAGCGCCCGCGCAGCGATGGAAGAAGCGCGTGACTGGGGCCGTTTTCAGGAGATGGTGGCGGCGGGCGACGCCTACGACAGCGCGTATCTGCGCGCGTACGCCGACCTTGCTCGGATCGTTCGACGCCGAATTCCCGCGGAGCTTGTTCGAACCGCGTTTCTCGGCCAGCCGAATCATCCGTATCGTTGAGCCGCCCGCGGTGTACCCTTTCGCTGTGCGGTGGATGCTCGCGCTAGCGTTGGTGACGATCGCGGGATCGACGGCGCTGGCGGACTCAGCAGTGGTGCTCCCCTTCGAAGGGCCCCGAGCGGGTGTGGGACGTCGGGCGGTGATTCGTGCGCTTCGGGGGCGCGTGGAGCTCGAGTCCGCTCGGCAAGCGCCAGATGCGGACGTGGAGTCGGTGTCCGGGCGCCGGGCGGTCGCCGAGGCGCTCGGTGTGCAGTGGGTGTTTCTCGGGCGAGTTCAGGGGCGACGTTTGCGACTGCGGGTGGCCGACGCGACCGGCGAGATCCGGGCGGAGCAAGAGACCCCGCGACCGTCGGATCGGACGAAACGGCGAATCATGCGCGCGGCCCGCGAACTTCTCGCCGAAGCCCAGGCTGGCGGGAACGCGGACGCGGGCGAAGGTGATTCTGTGAGTGATTCGGACGCGAGCGATTCGAACGCGAGCGATTCGGGCGCGAGTGATTCGGGCGCGAGTGATTCGGACGCGAGCGATTCGAACGCGAGCGATTCGAACGCGAGTGATTCGAACGCGAGTGATTCGGACGCGAGTGATTCGGATTCGGAGGACCCGGACGCGAGCGAAGACGATTCGGATTCGGAGGACTCGGACGCGCGGGATTCGGATGATTCGGACGCAGGTGATTCGGAGGACTCGGATGAAGGCGGCGCCGGTGCGTCGAACTCGTATCCTCTCGCGCGGGTTCTCGTCGGGGGTCAGCTCGCGTCGCGAAGTTTGGAGGTCGACCTTCAGGGGGGAGCGCGCGAGGCGAACTCTGGCGCGTACGCAGAGCTGAGCGTTCGTGTCGAGAGCCATCCTCTTGCGTTTCTCGGGGGCGGCGCGCGAGGGCTCTACGTGCAGCTCGACGCGGCGGTTGGCGTCGGGTTGGAGCTCGACACCGCGGGGCTCGTCGACGAGACCGTGAGCACGACACCGTGGCGTGTCATCGGCCACCTCGGGTACCTCGTGCCCCTTGGATCGCTTCGCGTCGGGGCCATCGTCGGCGCCGGCATCGATGTGTTCGATGTGGGGCGAAACACGACCGTGCCGACCCGGCGCTACACGCTGCTTCGCGGCGGGCTGGTGGGTGCCATCGATCTCGCGGGTCCCGCGCTGAGTCTCCGGTTGGACGTCGGTTATCGACATCTCTTCGACGTCGGGGATCTGGCGCTCTGGTTCGGAAGCCGAACTTCCGGTTTTGGTCTCGATGGCACCCTCACGGTCCAGGGGCACTTCCGGGTTGGCTTTGCGTGGGCTCTCCGCTTTGGGGTGACAGGGTACCGACTCGACTTCAGCGGGCCTGCGACGGAGACGACCGGCCAAGATGGAACCGACCGAGATCTTCGCGGCAGTCTCGAACTTGGATGGGCATTTTGAAGCTTGATGGATCGCTCTTTGGGGAGGGGCAGCCCTGCTTCGGCTGTGCGCCGGATCACCCGATTGGGTTTCGGTTGAGCTTTGAGCGTCAGGGCGAGGAGGTGGTTACCCACTTCACGCCGGGCGAGCGTTATCAGGGGCCGCCGGGGATCATGCACGGCGGGTTGGTGATGACCCTGGCGGACGAGATCGCGGCGTGGACGCTGGTGGGTCTGCGGGAGCGTTTCGGTTTTACGACGAAGGTAGAAGGGCGTTTGAAGGCGGCCGTGCGAACGGGAACGCCGGTGGTCGGTCGGGGCCGCATCGCAGCGGACAAGCGGCGCATGTTCGACATCCACGTCGAGATTTCCCAAGGCGATGCGCTCTGCTTTGAGGGGGAGTTTCGATTCGTGGTGCTCGATCAGAAGGGCGCGGAGCGATTGCTTGGAGGGCCGCTTCCGGAGGCTTGGAAGCGTTTCGGGCGGTAGGTTTTTGGGGTCGCTTCGTTCGCTTCTTTTCTCGTTCGTTGGGTCCGGGATCATGGGCGGCCGGTCGGGAGCGGGGCAGGGGGTTCCCTCTTACTGGAGCCTTGCGAGGGTGGGTCTCTGCGGGGCGATGCGCCGTCGCTGCTTCGCAGCGTCGTCGTCTCGCTTGCGCCACGCCCTCACTGCACTGCATCGCAGTGGTGACGTGGCGCCGGTGTTCAGTCCGCGAAGAAAGCCAACGGAACAATAATAGCCAACCTGATTTTATTGACATCGCACACGTGGCAGCCCGACCCCAGGGACCGCAGCTCGAAAGGACCCTGAGTGATCGCGCGGTGGGCAGAGCGGGCCGTGAGCGCGATCAACATAGCCAACCTGATTTTGTTGACATCGCGCCTGGCCGAGCGGCGGTTGGCTTCGGAAAGAAGAAAGCCAACGGAACAATAGCCAACCTGATTTTATTGACATCGCACACGTGGCAGCCCGAACCCAGGGACCGCAGCTCGAAAGGACCCTGAGTGATCGCGCCGTGGGCACAGCGGGCCGTGAGGAAGAAAGCCACGATCAACACAGCCGAGAAAGCCACGATCAACACAGCCAACCTGATTTTATTGACATCGCGCCTGGCCGAGCGGCGGTTGGCTTCGGGGCTAAATCGCCTCGAAGTTCCAGTACTTCACGACCACCATCCTCGGGCGCATGTACTCCCTGACGTACGCTGTGTGGTCGGGATGGGTCAGGTACGTTTTGACTGCCTCGAGGTTCTCGAAGCGGACGACGATCGAAAGGTCCCAGCTCTTCGTTGACGCTTCGTCCGCAGGGAGTCCCACGCGAACGTCGATCGCGCCGGGGATCGCCGCCAACGCAGCCTTCGAGTACGCGGCGATTTCGGCGCGGGCCGCTGCGTTGGCGTGTTCGTCGTTGAGCTTGAAGAGCACGATCCGGTCGATCATGCGTCCAGGATAGCTCAGGTCTCCCCTTCGTTGAGGCGCACCCGTGCATGAGTGACCTCGAGACGCGATAGCGCTGCATCGCGGGTCGGAAAGTGAGGCTCAGCCTCGCGCGCGAACGCCTGAAACGCGTCGAGCGTGCCCCACCAGTTAAGTCCTGCGCCTGTGGGCTCGAACTCGCCGCGATAGGAGAAGACCGGTCGTAGGGGCGTGAGGGGTTGCATTCCGTGACGGCGTGCCAAAGGAACGACGGTCTCGTAGTACGCGCGAAAGTCCTGCTCGTGGCCGGGCTTGATCCACATCGCGCCGAACTCGATCACATCGCCTTCGCTGAGCTCGATGGTGGTCTCCTGCGGAACTTCGTAGTGGGTGACCACGAGGCGCTCTGCGGCAGCGTCGCGTTCTGGAAAGAGCGCGACTGCGCGTGCGTCCGAAACGAAACCCTGAAACGCGTCGAGGGATGGCCACTCGTTGACGAACATCATGTTGGGGTGAAAGTCGCCGCGATAGACGTGGATGGGTTCGAGGCCGAAGAGCGGACGCACACCGTAGTCGGCCGCCGCAATCGGAAAGACGCGACCGAAGTAGTCGCTCATCGCTTGGGCTTGGCCGTCGCGAATCCAGATACCCGTGACCTCGTAGACGTGGTCCGGGCGAAGCGTGAGGGTGCGAGTGTTGGGCATGGTCGGGCTTTCTGTGGACGGGTCCACGGAGCGTGGCTCCGCGGAGGTTTGAGGAGTGGAGCCGCACGCGAGTCCAACGCTCGCGAGGAGCACGAAGAAGGGGGTCTTCATGGCCGCGATTCTGGTGTCCGATTCTGGTGACAAAATGCCCGTTTTTGACGTGTTGGTGTCCGTAAATGCATCATTCCGCCAATGGATTGGGACGATTTGCGGGTGTTCTTGGCGCTCTCTCGTGCGGGAAGCGTTGCTGGCGCGGCTGCGACGCTGGGCGTGAGTCGGTCCACGGTTGGACGCCGCGTTGCCGCCCTCGAAGAGGCGATGAACACGACGCTGATCGAGCGCGCGGGCGGGGCGATTCGGATGACCGCAGCGGGCGAGTTGCTCGGTGAACAGGCCGAGCGAGTGGAGGGCGAAGTCCTCGCCTGCGAGCGTCAGGTCGCCGGGCGGGACGTCGCGCTTCAGGGCCCTTTACGCGTCTCGGTCGTCGACGTAGCGAGCGTGCTGCTTGCGCCAGCGTTTGCTCTCCTCAAAGCGCGCTACCCCGACATCGAGTTGGAGCTCCGCTCGTCCGATGAGCTTGCGAACCTGCATCGGCGCGAAACCGATCTTGCGATTCGTGTCGCCCTCGAGCCGCCGAGCCCGGATCTCTTCGGGCGTCGTCTCGGACACATGGAGTACGCGATCTTCGGTCATCGCGACGTCGTGGGGCTGGACAACCCGCCGTGGATCTTGTGGGACGAAACGCGAGGCGCGGCCGCGACCCGCGCGCTTGCGGAGTCGCGCTCGCGTCCGCTTCGAGTTGCCGCAACGGTGGACCGCATGCACCTCATGCTCGACCTTGCTGTTGCGGGGATGGGCCTTGCGCTCCTTCCTGTCGCCCTTGCGAGGCGTCGCCCCGAGCTTGTTCCCGTAGGAGAGGTGCCCCAACCCGGCCAGGGGGTGGACCTTTGGGTGCTCACCCATCCCGATCTTCGGCGAACGGCGCGCCTGCGGGTTGCGATGGGGCTCATCGGAGAGCTCGCAGCGGACGCGATCACCCCGTAGCCGTGCGCTCTTGCGCCCTGCATGACGCGGACTACCCTCCGCCCGTGCCGAAGAGTCTTGTCCATCAAATCGCCCATTGGGCATCCGTGAAAGGCGATCAGCCGGCTCTCCAGGGAAAGCGGGACGGCCAGTGGACGGTGCTGACATGGTCCGCCTATTGGGAGAACGTTCAGCGGGTCGCGAAGGGGTTGATCGCGCTCGGGCACCAGCCGGGCGATTGCGTGGCGATCGTGGGGGCGAACCGACCGGAGTGGGTACAGATCGAGTTTGGAGCCCAAGCTGCGCGCGGCATTCCGGCACCCATCTACGGAACGTCGACGATCGAGCAGATGGCGTACATCGTGCGCCACTCGGAATCGAAGATCGTGGCGTGCGATGCGACCGAGCAGCTTACGAAGTTTCTCGAGGCGGAGCGACAGGGATTGATCGAGGGCGTGCGGACCTACCTTACCTTTGCGCCCCTTGAGGCGATTCCCCCGGCGGCTGCGGACCGCGTGGTCAGCTTTGAGGAACTCCTCGAGCTGGGGGACGCCAAAGAAGACGCCGAGTTCACCGAGCGGCTTGCGGCGATCCGCGAAGACGAGGTCTGCATCATGATCTACACCTCGGGGACTACCGGCGTTCCGAAGGGCGTGGAGATCGATCACGGCGGGCAGTTCGTCATCGGGGAAGGCGCGCGCGGCTTTGGTCCCGAGTTTTACGACGGGCGCGCGGAGTACCACGCGATCAGCTACCTCCCCCTTAGCCATCAGGCCGAGCAGCTGATGACCAACGTCGTGACGTTGATGGTGGGCGGGACGAGCTATTTTTGTCCGGAGATCGCGCAGGTGAAGGACTACCTCACGGACGTTCGGCCTACGGTTTTTCTCGGGGTCCCGCGGGTGTGGGAGAAGTTTGAAGCGGCCTTGCGCGCACGCCTCAACGAAGCGACTGGGTTTCGCGCCAAGCTCGCGAAGTGGGCGATGGATACGGAGCTTTCATGCTTCAAGGAGCAGGTAGCGCGCGGACTTCGTGCGGAGGAGCACATGCCGCTTCGTCGCCGGATCGCGCGGGCGCTCGTCATCGACAAGATCAAAACGGCGCTCGGTCTCGATCGGCTCGTCGTGGCCCTCACCGGATCCGCGCCGATGGCGCCGAGTACGCAGGAGTTTTTCGCGTCGCTCGGGATCTGCGTGTACGAGGTCTACGGGCTGACCGAGACCAGCGGCGCGGCCACGATCACCGATCCGCGCAAGCCTGCGTTTGGCACCGTTGGAAAACCGTTCGAAGGCGTTGAGATTCGCATCGGTGACGAAGACGAGATTCAGCTGCGGGGTCGCAACATGGTGCGTGGCTATCGGGGCATGCCGGACGAGAGCAAAGCGCTCTACACGGAGGATGGCTGGCTTCGCACCGGTGACGCGGGGTCGCTCGACGCCGAAGGCAATCTCAAGATTACGGGCCGGCTCAAGGAGCTGATCATCACCGCGGGGGGCAAGAACGTCGCACCGGTGGAACTTGAGTTCTATCTCCAGTCGATTCCCGGAGTCGGTCAGGCGGTGGTCGTGGGCGACCGCAAGCCCTACCTCAGCGCGCTGATCACGCTGGACCCCGAGAACCTCGAGACGCTGGCCGAGGCCGCAGGCGTGAAGGCTGGCGACATGGCCGAGCTTGCGGGGAGCGACGCGGTGCGCCGCTACCTCGAAGGCGAGATCGAAGCGCGCTGCAACGCGAAGGTTGCGCGCTATCAGACCATCAAGAAGTTTCGCGTTCTTCCGCGTGAACTGAGCATCGAAGCCGGTGAGCTCACCGCGTCCATGAAGAAGCGCCGGCCCCAGATCGCCGAAGCGCATCGCACGGTGATCGAGAGCTTCTACGCCTGACGTTTATGGGCACCAGTCGGCTTCGATCGCGTCAGCGACCTGCCGCGCGATCGGCGTACTGAGCTCGCGAAGTTCTCGGCGCGCCTCTCGAAGGTTGGTCGGGTCGATGGGGTTCGCATCGCGCTGGTACATGGCCCACGCCAGCATGTAGGTCGCGTAGCCTTTTGCGGGTCCACTCGCCATTTGCACCGCGCGTTCGGCGAATCGAAACGCCGGTCTGGGCTCGGATTCGCGGAGGTAGTACTCCCCGAAGATGAGGTAGCTCTCGGCGACGTGTTCGCTCTGAGGATACTGCTGAATGAGACGGTGGTAGACCATCCGCGCGCGGTCGTGCTGGCGGAGCGTCGTCAGCCCCCACCCGAGAAGAAAGAGGACGTCATCCATGCGTGCGTACTCGGGGTCACTTTGAATCAGCTGTGCGAGAGTGCGGACGGCCTCTTGCAAGGACGCTTCGTCGCCGCGCTCCCGATACACGTCGGAAAGGGCCGACGCGAAAACGAGCCGCTCATCGGAGGTGTTCGGGGACGGGTTGTTGGTGAGCTGCGCCTCGGCGGTAGCGAGGTCCGGCGGGGGCAGGAGAACATCGATGGTCGCGGTCGGCATCGGCGGCGAAGGCTGCGCACCGATGGTGCAAGCGAGCGGTTCGGGGGCGAGCACGGGGTCGTCGCTCCCTGCCGGCGATTGCTGCACGGCGACCGGCGCCGGGATCGGTTCGGCCGAGCCACATGCGGCGAGGAGCGAAAACGTCGCAAATTGCAGAGAATGGATTTTCATCGGTCGAGGCCTCCGCGCTTCGGATGAACGAAGGGTACAGCGCGCGTTCGTTTGGAACCCCCGCGCACTGCACACCTTTGCTGGGCGCTGTTGTGCGGTTCACGGAAGACGCGAACCTCCGAGCGAAGCGAGTCGTGAGCGTCATTGGAGGGGGAGGTCTAGGAACAGCTCCCAAAGGAAACAGATTCCGGGTGCTTCGTTTTGTTGTCGGGACGATAGGTCTATGATGTCGGGATGCATCGGGCGTGGGTGTGGGTGGCGCTCCTCGGTTGTGCAGCCAACGGGGACGGCGGATTTCGTGATGTAGGCGCGGTCGACTCCGCTCGCGTCGACGCTGGTGCAAGAGATGCCGGTGCAAGAGATGCCGGTGCAAGAGATGCCGGCCCAGGAGACGCCGGCCCGGAAGACACCGGCCCGGAAGACACCGGCCCGGAAGACGCTTCGGAAGACACCGGTACAGAAGACGCTTCGGAAGACATTGGTCCGGGAGACGCCACCGCTGATGCGGCGGAAGACGCGGCTTCGGCGGACACCGGTGTAGCCGATGCGGGAACCGACGCCATGATCGATGCGTCGGCGCGTTGCCCGGGGATCAGCGTGGGCGACACCGTCGTCCTGGATGGCGATGGCGACCTCACCGCGTACGCGTCCTCGCAGCGGCTCACCCCAGGGGGAACCCTCGCGCCTACCGACGCGTTTGGGATCACCTGGGACCAGGACTACCTCTACCTGACCCTCGTCTCGCCCGCGTTCGGCGACGGCTTCAAGCCCCTTCATGTCTATGTCGAAGCGCGTACCTCACTCCCTGCTGCGGCGATGACGACCGGCAAAGAGTACAGCGGTGAAACCCCGGTACTCGGGTTCATGGCGACGCATTTGATCGGGATGCGGCGAACGTCGACCGGTGGCGATGGCGTGCCTTACAACGGCCTCTACGTTCCGAGTGACGGGTGGCTCAACCGGACGGTGGCTCTCGATGAGGGCGTGGACCTCTGGGTCTCGAGCGAGAACACTGCGATGAGCGCGCGCGTTGCGTGGACGGACCTCGGCTGCCCCACGGTCCTTCGGTTGACGACCCACGTCGTGAACGCGGAACCGGCGAACGAGTGGAAGGACTTTCTGCCGCTGACCGCCACACCGTGGATGGCGCCCGGCGGTGGTTATTTCGAGATCGATCTCACGGCGGATCCCGACGTTGCAGGCTGGACCGAGGTTGCGCCCTAGACGCTTCGTCCGCCCTGGTAGCGACGGCGTACCCACTCGGCCATTCCGATCCCGGCGGCGATGCTGATCGGGTAGCTGTGGTTGATGCCGTACATCGGAATCCCCACGATTTGATCGGCCCGCGCGAGGATGCGGCGAGAGACGCCTTTGTCTTCGTTGCCGAAGACCATCACGCAGTTGTCCGGGAGGTCCGCTTCCCAAAGGCCGATGTTGCTGTCGTCCTTTTCGAACGCGACCAGCGGCCAGCCCTGCTCCTCGACGTGTGCGAGGAAGTCGTTCGTACGCTCGATCTCGACGATGTTCTCATAGCGCTGCATGCCCATCGCCGCGCGCTCGTACCAGGGTTCGGTGCCGATGAGAATGATCTCCTTCGCGAGGAAGGAGTGCGCGGTGCGAATGATCGCCCCGATGTTGAACGGGTTCTTCGCGCGATCGACAGCGACCCGAAAAGGGTGCCGAATCCGTTCGAGCTCCGCGCGCGCTTCCTCGCGGCTCATTCCGAGAGGCGGGACTTTGGCCATGGGATCGCCACCATGCGGAGCAACAGGCTGGGATGCAACTTCCTTTGGCCTGCCGGTCCCAATGTGGGAGAGTGATCAGGATGGCGCGCGTGCTCGTGGTCGACGACGAAGAGAACATCCGTCTCGTGCTGCGAACGCTTCTTCGAAAGCACGGTTACGAGGTCGAGGCGGCGGCGAGCGCGGAAGCGGGCCTCACGGCGAGCGAGGCCAACGCCCCGGATTTTGTGTTCGCCGACGTGCGCATGCCAGGGATGAGCGGCATTGAGTTCATCGCGGAGCTTCGGCGGCGTGGCAGCGACGCGGTCGCCATCGTCATGAGCGCCTACGGGTCGGTGGAGCTTGCGCTCGAAGCGATGAAAGCCGGCGCCTACGACTACATCAGCAAACCCTTCAAGCAGGACGAGGTTCTGCTCGCGCTTCGCAAAGCCGAAGAACGCGAGTCGCTGCGCCGTGAGAACGCCCGGCTTCGAAAGCAGGTCCGCGAGCGTCAGGGGCTTGGCGCGATGCTCGGAAAGAGCGCCGGGATGGAGCGGGTGTTTCGCACCGTCGAAAAGGTCGCCGGCTACAACACGACGGTGCTCGTTCAGGGGGAGAGCGGGACCGGGAAGGAGCTCGTCGCGCGGGCGCTGCACGATCTCGGCGCGCGAAAGGACAAAGCGTTCGTGGCGGTGAACTGCGGGGCGATCCCCGAGGCGCTCCTGGAGAGCGAGCTTTTTGGGCACAAGCGCGGCGCCTTTACCGATGCCCACACCGACAAGCGCGGTCTCTTCGAAGCGGCTCACGACGGGACGCTCTTTCTCGACGAGCTTGGCGAGCTTCCGCAGCAGCTTCAGGTGAAACTTCTCCGCGTTCTGCAGGAAGGAACGATTCGCCCGCTTGGCGCGACGAGCGATCGCGAAGTCGACGTGCGCGTGGTCGCGGCGACGGTGCGCGACCTTCAGGAGGAGGTGCGTGAAGGGCGCTTTCGGGAAGACCTCTTCTATCGCCTCAACGTGCTTCAGATCGACATTCCGCCGCTACGTCAGCGCAAAGAGGATATTCCGCTTCTTATCGAACACTTCATCGACCGCCACAACGGCAAGCTCGGCACGGAGATTCGCGGTGTGAGCGCGGGCGCGCGAAAGCTCCTTCTCGACTATCCGTGGCCGGGGAATGTGCGCGAGCTGGAAAATGTCATCGAGCGAGCGGTCGTTCTCGCCGAAGGAACAGGCATTACGGAGGAAGATCTTCCCGCCCGGCTACACAACCCCGTCGATCCGGCACGCATCGTTCTCGAAAGCGGCGAGCTCTCCATCAAGAAGATGCAGCGCTTTATGGAGCGCACGCTGATCGAAAAAGCGCTCGAGAAGACGGATGGCAATCGAACCGCGGCGTCCAAGCTGCTCGAGATCAGCCATCGCGCGCTCCTCTACAAGATCAAAGACTACGGGTTGAAGTAGATGGCGCCGGCGACCAGACTCTCGCGATGGGGGAGTCGAAGAGCCAGAAGGGGCCTTTGGTACATCGCGTGGGGATCGCGGTAGGCGTTCTCACGCTCGTACTGCTCGCGGGCGCGGCCGTGTTCCTCCTCTCGGGGTGGCTGAGTCCGATGGACCCGCATGCAGTGCACCAGCCGCCGCCACTTCGCGGCACCGCGTCGCTTAGGCTCGAGCTGGCTGCGGTGGGGTCGTTCGAGCGAGGGGACGGGAACGCAATGGTGGAGCGCCTCACCGCCCTCGGCGCGACCGCGGAGGTGCTCGAGGAGACGGGCGAGCGCATCGAACTCGGGGTGGTCAACGCGGCTGGGCCCGAGGAAGTGCTCGCGGCTCTCCAGCCCGGGCGGCTCACGACGCACCTCGTTCGGCCCCTCGTACGGGAGGCCGTCGATGTTCCACTCGAGGTGAGCGCCTTCGATCCGAGTGGCTCCGGGCGCGCTTCCTGTACGGCGCTGGAGGCGTGGCTCGAGACCGCGAACGAGGATGGGTGTCAGTACCGTCTTGAGCGTGAGGAGGACCTGGGCGAGGCCAGCGAGTGCGTCCTTCACTGCCTCGATCCGGCGGCCGTGTTCGACAACAGCGGTGTGGACTCGGCCTATGTCGCCGTCGACAACTACTCGGGTCGACCCGTGGTTCAGGTCTCCCTTCGCGAGGGTGCCGCGCAAGCGTTCGCCGACGTGACGTCGGCCCATGTGCGAGAGAAGCTCGCGATTGTCGTGGATGGCGAGGTGATGTCCGCCCCGGTCATTCAAACGCCGATCACGGGTGGCCGCCTGCAGGTGACTTTCGGTGCGGCTTCTCACCCGCTGGAGGCTCACGCGTTGGCGAACGCGCTCGATCGAGGGGTTCTTCCCGCGTGGACCCTCGAAGCCATTCGCTAGAGCGGCGCGCCGCTGTCTTCGGCGCTGTCTTCGGCGCTGTTTTCGGCGCTGTCTTCCACGTCGGTCCAAAGCACGTCCGGAATGAACGAGGACCAACCCGATTCGTCCGCCTCGATCTCCTCTTCTGTCGGATTCTGGTCCGCGGAATCGTCGAAGGGAACGACGCTCCCGTCAGCCTCGAGGATCGAAATCGCGATAGGAAGGTCTGCTTGCGCCCGCGGAAATGGAATGCGGCGCCGGCTTCGACGCCGCGGGCCGCGTAGGTTGCCATAACGAGGACGTCGTCCGGGGCGCGACCAGTCGACCCATTGGGTGCGTCGGAGGCGCGCGTCGACGTGAACGAAAGTGCTCCGTGGGTAGTAGCCGCAGCCCACGTGCTGCATGCGCCGGCAGCGTTCCCAAAGGGTGCGATTGGCGACGCCGCGGATGCGAATGTCGGCGGCACGACCCTGGGTGTGTCGGCTGGTTTCGCGGGTGTACCCACCGACCGATCGAAATCCGCTGACGAGGGTGATCGGGCGACCCCCAAACTGATCGGAGAGGTGTGCGAGCAGGAGCGCGAGCCGGGGATGCGCGGCTTTGACTTCGTCGTCTTCATGGCGTCGCATGACCGAGCCGAGTTCGAGGAGCGCTTCGCGTCGGACGTTTCGTTGCGTGTCGACGAGCTGAATCGTCGTTCGCGCGCCGCGCCGAACTAGCGTGACCTGCCCTGGGTGGTCGGGTGTTCCCCAATCTTGATCGAGGCGTTCGGGCGGCGCGTAGCCTGGAAGGTGGAGTCGCTGATAGGCGCGAAGCCGCGGGTTGCGTCGAAGACGATTGGTTCGGCGAAGCTCCTCGGCGGAGACGTCATGACGTCGCGCAACGCGGCTGAGCGTATCGCCGGGGCGAACGTAGACAACGCCGCGGTCCGGCACGACGATGCTTTGTCCTTCGCGCAATCGATCGCTGCGAAGGCGGTTGGCCGCGCGAAGGTCAAAGACGCTAACGCGGTAGCGGCGGGCGATGCGCGCGAGAGTCTGACCGGCGCGCACCCGGTGATGGCGATCGGCGTGCGCTTCCGGGCGGTTGGAGGCGCCCGTGAAACCGATCGCGATCACGGCGAGATAAAGAGGGAGCGCTTTGCAGACCCGGCGCATTCGACACGCGATTATGGCGCGAGAGTCGGAGGCCTGCTAGAAGCCGACCGTCCATGCGGTATCGAGTCACGATCGAAGGGCAAGAGCGAGAAGTCGACGTTCAGATCGCGCCTGGCGGTACCGCCCGCGTGACCCTCGACGGCAAACCGGTCGACGCGGACATTCGCCGGATCCCCGGGGGCGTGAGCCTTCGCATCGATGGGGTCGTTCACGATGTGCTCGTTGGCGGCGCTCCGGAATCGATGCAGGTCGCCGCGGGTTCCCATCGCGCGACGGTTTCCGTGGAGAGCGAGCGCTCCCGTTCGCGGAAAAAGCGCGGCGGCGGCGACTCGGCTGGAAATGAGCTTCGCGCGCCGATGCCGGGCCGCGTCGTGAAGATCCTCGTTGCGGCGGGCGACGAGGTCGAAGCGAATCAGCCGCTCGTCGTGATCGAAGCGATGAAGATGGAGAACGAGTTGCGCTCGGCCGCAGCTGTTAAGATTGCCTCGGTCGATGTCCAAGAAGGTCAGAACGTCGAAGGCAACACCGTCCTGTTGCGCTTTGCGTAGTGTCGCTGCCTGCCTCGCGGTTCTCGCGGTCGTTCCTTCGGCCCGCGCGGACTGGCTGGTGCACCTTCCGAACTGCGCGATGGACGCGCCGTATTCGTCCGCCCCCACGCAGTTGATCTATCCGCGCCCCGGGTTGCCGGCGCTCGTTCGTGCTGGCCAGCCGTTGGTGGTGCGGGTTCGCCTTCCGGCGCCCCTCACGCCGCCTCCGGGAATCCAGCAAGAGCGCGCGCTTCGCGGCTGGTCTGCGGCGCTTCTTGGCCAGGCGGACCTGGTGCTTTCGCCGGCGGAGTTTCGTTACGACCTGCGCGTGCGAGACGTTCGCGCGGACACCAACGCGTCGCTCGTTTACCGCGTGACGATCGTCGTTCCACCGTGGGCGGCGCCTGGGACCTATGCGCTGCAGCTCGGCTCACCCGGGTCTTCGGTTCAAACGCTCGCCGGTGTCGTGCGCGTCCTCAACCGTGCGCCGGTATTGCGCAGGCTGCCCGTGGACGCCGAGGTTTCGGACCTGCGCGGGCTGGATACCGATGCGTGGCTTGTCGATGGCGCGCTTCCGTCGGCGCTCGTGGGAGAGGGTCTCCCGTGGATCGACACGCGTCACCCGGGGGTGATCTTCGCGGACGAGTCCGCACTGGTGATCGGCGGCTGCGATGATGCGCCCGGGGACTTTGCTCGCTCGGTCGATCGTCATGCGACGCGGCGCTTCGAAGTGGGTTCCGTGGAGGCACCGAGGGGAGGTTTGGCGGTAGGCGCGCGCTCGCTTCGTGAGGAGGGGGACGTCGACCGGGTGGTCTCGATCGTGGTCCCAGAGGACGGACGGGCGTACCCGTTGGCGGGAGCGACTTACTATCCGGGGACTGGGGTACGCCCGGCAGGTCGCCTTCCGAGCGTGGTGATTCGCGCTCCCCTCACGGCCGGCGAGCGTCTCGTGGTGGACCCAGCCGACGGGTCCTTCGATCTGGACGTGCGACCCGAGGGTCCTGTCCACGTGGATGCCCCTTCCGATTGGCGCACCTCGGTGGAGCCTGGGACTCGCCTCGCCTGGGCCTTTGAAGAGGACGGGGAAGGGTCGGTCGTCGGAGACGAATTTACGCTTCGATTTCGATGGATTGGCCGCCAGGAGGTCCACGTTTTGGCCATCGCGCCGGACGGAAGAAGCGCCCGAACGCGCGCGGTCGTGGCCGTGGAACCCGTTCTGGCGCTCGGCTGCGCGACGAGTTCGAAAAGCTCCGGATTCTTGTGGGTTTTCGCGGCTCTTTGCACAATTCGGCGCAGGCGCTACACCGCGGCGGAATGAGACGCCTGCGTTCGTGCGTCCACGAGTTGCCCATGACCCTTCGATTTGCACTGGTTGCTTTGGCTTTGGCTTCGTCCGCGGGATGCGCGTCGACGATTCCCAACACGACGGTGGATGACACCCCTGAAAACCGGGAGGTGGTCGCGTTTGTCGAGCAATACCGACGGGCCGTCGAAGAGCGCGACGTGCGGCGTCTTTTGGAGATGGCGTCGCCGCTTTACCTCGATGACAACGGCACCCCCGGCGGGGCGGATGACCTCGATTTTGATTCGCTTCGCGCGAAGCTCTCGGCATGGCGAGACCGCGTTATGGATGTTCGCTACGAGATCAAATACCGCCGCGTGACCTACGATCAGGCGAAGATTTTCGTGGAGTTCCGCTACACGGCCAGCTTTCGGGTCGCGACGCCGGGCGGATCGGAGCGATGGTCTCGTCGCCTGGGCGATCACCGGCTCATCCTCACGCGGGAAGATGAGCGCGCCGAGGAAGAGGGCTTTCACATCCTTTCGGGGATGTAGCCCCTCGCCGGGCGCATGGGACCAAATTCGAGACCTCCGCGGAATTCCGGCTTTTCTGCTCAAATCCGAGTACGCTGTCGTTGCTCGTTCGGCTGCCTCTCCGGTAGGCTAATGCGCGATCAAACGACATGGCGGGCGACAAGAAGCAGCTCGGCAAGATTCTGCTGAAGCAACGGCTGGTCACTCAGCAAGAGCTCGACGAGCTTCTGGAGTTGCAGCGTCGCCAACCCGGAGCGCGGCTCGCGTCGACCGCTCAACGCAGTGGAAAAGTGTCAGGGAAAGATCTCCTCAAGGCTCTCTCAGAACAGCATGGATTGCCGGGCATCGATCTCGGCCAGGTGGTGATTCCTCTCGAGAACCTCGATTTGATTCCGCCGGATATCTCTCGGCAGCATCTGATTCTCCCGATTCTTGTGAAAGAGGACCGCATCTTCCTTGCGATGGCGGACCCCACGGATCGGCGGGTCATCGACGAGATCGAGTTTGTGACGGGGCGACGCGTGTTTCCCTACGTCGCGCTCCACGATTTGCTGACGAAGGTGATCGACGATTCGTATCGCCTTCGAGAGAAGGGCAAGGAGCACTACATCGGTCCCGAAGTTCCGGCGGACTACCTCGCTTCCCTCGGAATCGAGACCAAGCCCAAGGGCGTCGTGGCGGATCTCTCGATGCCGGAACCGGATGACGATCTTGGGATTCGGGAGCTCGAGGCGAGGGCCGCGCCACCACGGGATACGCACGAGCCCTTTGCGAGTCAGGTCGCTCCGCTTCCGACGGCGCCTGTTGGTGAGCGCCCTGCAAACCCGAAGATCCTGATCGTCGATGATGAGGACGACATTCGAAAGCTCTTGGTTCGCGTGATGACCTCGAAGGGCTTTCGCGTGTCGGAAGCGTCGAAGGGTCTCGAGGCGCTACAGAAGGTGAGAGACGATCCGCCGGACGTCATCCTCCTCGATGCGATGCTTCCCGAGGTGCACGGCTTCGACATCTGTCGACGCATCAAGCACAGCAAGCGATACGGGCACATTCCCATCATTATGGTGAGCGCGATCTATCGTGGGTGGCGTGTCGCGGAGGACCTGAAGACGAGCTACGGGGTCGACGCGTTTCTCGAAAAGCCCTTCAAGGTCAGCGATGTGGTCAACCACGTCGAGCGGGCGCTGATCGGTCGGACGTCGGAGGTGCCCCCGGATGAGGCCATCACCGAAGAGGCGAGCAAGACCCTGGAAGAGGGGATGGCCGCGTACCGCGATGGCAATCTCGATCTCGCCATCGAAAAACTGCAGAAGGGGATTCAGATCGACCCCTTGAGTTTTCAGCTGCACTACCACCTAGGTCTTCTGCAGGGGCGGCGTGACCAGGTGTTCGAAGCGATCCAGCAGCTTGAGACGGCCGTCGATCTACAGCCGAAGAACTTCTCGGCCCTTAAAAACCTTGCGGTTCTCTATCAGCGCGCGGGGTTTCGCCATAAGGCCGTGGAGATGTGGGAGCGCGCGCTCGGAGCCGCAAAAGACGACGAAACGCGCCAGGGGATCAAAGAACATCTGATGAACCTGCTCTAAGGGAGGGGGGCCTCTGAGTTTCAGGCCACCCGCCCGAAAAGATCGTCTACACTACTGCCTCGATCCCGGCGTGCCGGACCCAGCGCATGAAGTTTCTCTGCGACAACTGCAAAGCCAAGTATCAGATCCCCGACGAGAAGATCGCGGGCCGTACCCTGCGGATGAAGTGCCGGAAGTGCGGCCACAACATCATCATTCGCGGGCCCAAGGAGGCTGCAGCGCCGGCGGGGCGCACTTCGGGTTCGAGCGCCAGCCGCCGGCCGAGGCCATCGACGGCGAGTCGACGACGGCCAGGCTCGCAGGCGGGGCCGCGTCCTTCGCAGCGGAAGTCGGCCTTGGGCGCGGAGTTTCGACGGTCTACAGCCGGGTCGATGGCGCCGGAAGCGCCCCAGCGACAGCCCGCCGAGTGGTACGTCGCGATCAACGATGTTCCGGTCGGGCCGATCAAGCGCGAGGAAGTCGCTCGTAAGATCGGGACCGGCGCGGTCGGCGAGGAGTCTCTCTGTTGGCGGGAGGGCTTCGACGATTGGTTGCCGCTCAAGCAAGTGCCGGAGCTCATGTCGCTACTTCGTCAGCGACGCGGTGCCACGCCGCCCCTAAAGCCACCGCCTCGTGCGGTGCCCGCGGCCCCGAAGCCTAAGCCGCCGCGTTCGAACGTGGTTCCGATCGGGGGTCGGCTCGGTGCGGCGGCAGCGCCAGCGCTCGAGGAATTCGACGACGACGAAAAGACCGTGATGGCCCCCCCGCCGTCGGCGGTGCCGCCCGCTGCGCCGCCGGTTGCGCCAGCCGCTGTTGCGCCTGTTGCGCCTGCAGCGCCGCCTGCGCCAGCCGCGGCTGCTTTGGCTCCCCCCGTTACGCCAACGCCCGCGCCGATGTCTGCGATCGACCATACGCCCGCGCCTGCGCTCGCGCCTCCCCCGGCGGCCGCGGCTGCGACCGCGGATACGCAATCCCGACGACGAATTCCCGTCGGCGCGTGGATCGCGATGGTGGGGGCGGGGTGTTTTGGAATCGCGTTTGCGGTTGTTCTCGCGAACAAACTCTTGCGGGAGGACCCGGTGCCTGTGGCCCAGGTGACGGAGCCCGACCCGGCAACAGCCGTTGACCCGGTGGCCCAGGTAGAGGCGCCGGTGGAGCTCGTGGAGCCAGTTCAGAACGTTGAGGATCCCGTTGAAGATCCGGGTACGGAGGTTGAGCCCGATCCTGGAACGGAGCCGGCGACGCCCACGGCAATGCGGCCGCATGCGAACGGGACGATGCGGAACACGATGGCGACGGCCATGTCGAACGCGAATCTGACGGATGAGCAGCGGCGTTTGCTCGCTCAGCTTCAGGGCGACATGAGCGCTGGTGGAACGCCCACGATGATCGACACGGGCCGAACTGGCTCGTCGGCGTCGATGCGCGCGGCGCTGAACGCGGACGCGGTTCGTCGTGTCGTGACGGCGCGCAGCAACCAGACGGCGCTTCAGCGGTGCTACAACCGGGCGATTCGCGGCATGGGTGATCCGCCTTCGGTGCGCTTGGACGTGAACATTCGCGTCGGGGCCTCGGGATCGGTGACGCGCGTGTCGGCGCGAGGTCAGGACTTTGGTGGGTTGAAGGCGTGCGTCGAGCAGACGGTGCGTCGGTGGCGGTTTCCGCCGAGTTCGGCGGGTGGCGAGACGAGCTTCCCGGTCGTGTTCTCCGCGCCGGGTTGATGCGCCCCCAGGTTCCGCGTCCCCGGTTCCGCGTCCCAGGTTCCGCGTCCCAGGTGCTCGAAAGTCTGTGAAGTTGATGCCCAGGCTCCCCAAGGGTCCGCGTCGCAGGTGATCGAAAGTCTCTCGCCCAGGTTCCGCGTCCTAGGTACTCAAAAGTCTGTGAAGTTCACTGTTGGATGGGATGCCCAGGCCAAGGCCGTGAGTCCCAAGTGCTCGAAAGTCTGTGAAGTTGAGGGTCCCAGGTGCTCGAAAGTCTGTGAAGAGGACGTTCTTAAACCCGACTTTGCTCAGGGTTGAATTCCGCTGACCCAATCGCGGGCGATCTCAATCGCGGTTGAGAACACTTCCGGTAGCTGTCCAACGAGGAGGCTGAGCCCGGCGAGCGCGGCTCCGAGTCCGGTTGCTGCGCGGAGAGGCATTCCAGCAAAAAACACGGGGACCTGAGGCGCGCTCCGTGCGATCAGCCCGAGGGACATTTCCACGACCACGATCGCCACCGCCATCGGCGCAGCGACCGACGTTGCGAAGGCGAGCGCCGAGGCGCTCAGTCGAGCCGCTCCAAAAGCGACCGTCCCGGCTCCACCCACTAGGTTCACGTCGCCTACCGGAGCAACGACCAGAGCGTCTGCGAAGGCAGCAAACGCGACCCGGTGGCCGCCCAGGGTGAGGAAAAGAACCACCCCCATCATGAGGTAGAGGTCGCCGAGAGGGCTTGTCCGTTCGCCTGTCGGGGGTGCGATTACTTCCGCAAGCGATGCACCGCGCCACGTGTCAACAAGGCGCCCCGACCAGTCAAGCGCATAAAGCGGGAGAGCTGTCGCAACAGCGAAGAGGGTTCCAACGAGGGCTTCCCGAAGTGCCATTGCGCCGAAAACCAGAGGCCCGACACTGTCCACCGCAGATCCAGCGGACGTCAGGGCGAGCGGTGTGAGCGCGACGGTGAGTGCAACGATCAGACTTCCGCGGATGATGGGCGGAGTTCGACGTAGCGTCAGCCACGGGGCAAATACGGTGAGCGGTGCGATGCGGGCGGCGACGAGTGCGCCCACCGTGAGTGTTGTTTGGCCAACGCCGAGACGCGTGAGCAGCTCTTCCACGCGCTACGCAACGAAGTCTGGAATTGCTGTCCAGATGGCGTCGGTGAAGCGGAGCAGTTGTGCGCCCATCCAACCCCCACCGACGACTAATGCGATCGCGACTGCAACGAGCTTCGGGACGAAGCTCAGCGTTTGCTCCTGAATCTGCGTGACCGCTTGGAAAAGCCCAATGAGCAGTCCGATGGCCAAGCTCACAATCAGAGCAGGCGCGGAGACAAGGAGGACCAGGTAAAGGGTCTCCGCAGTGAGGCGGGTGAGTTCGGCCGGATCCACGAAAGTGACGCTATCACAGGCAGCTTGGCTCTCTCGTGGGGAATCTGCGAGACTCTCGCCGTGGGGGACAACGACGACCGCGGCGTCCATGCTGCCGACGAGCCGACAGCAATGTGGGACGAGGATTCTCTCAAGGATCTCGGTCTCGATGACGTGGGCCGGGTATCGTCCCCGCCGAGCGGTCCAGCGACGTCCGGAGCCGGGCCAGCAGGGCCGAGTGTTCAGGTATCGACGGCTCAAGGGTCACCCCGAGGGGGGTTGAGCTGGGTCATCACGATCGTCCTCGCGGTCGTGCTCGGCGTTGGCGTGTTCCTCTTGGTTCGTCTTCTTCGTTGACACTGCTCGCGGCTTTCGCGACAAGCGGGCTATGTCGCGCATAGAGACCCTCTACAGCAGAGAAGCGATCGCTACCCGCGTTGCGGAGATGGGCGAGGAGATCACTCGAGACTACGCCGATCAGGAGATCGTCATTGTACCGGTCTTGAAGGGAAGCTTCGTGTTTGCCGCTGATCTCATCCGGCACATCGACGTTCAGGCGAGTATCGATTTTCTCGGACTCAGGTCTTACGAAGGGACGTCATCCACAGGCGTCGTTCAGATCACGAGCGACCTCACCAAGCCCATCGACGGCAAGCATGTGCTGATCGTGGAGGACATCGTCGATACGGGCCTGACGATGCAGTACCTCCTTGAGAACCTTGAGACACGGCATCCCGCGACGGTGAAGGTGGCTTCGTTTCTTCACAAGCCGGCGCGAACGAAGGTGGATGTGCCGATCGACTACCTCGGTTTCACGATCGAGGACGTGTTCGTGATCGGATATGGACTGGATTTCGATCAGCACTATCGGAACCTGCCCTACCTGGGGGTCTACCATCCGTGACTAAGGGTGAAGAACGCTTGCGGATGATGGACGCGATAATCGCGAAGGGGTCTACGGATCCGTTTGTTTTCTATGCGCGTGCGATGGAGCTGCGAGGCCTCGGACGGTTGAAGGAGGCCTTGGCGGCGTATGAAGACGTGGAAACTCGTTTTCCCGACTACGTCCCCACCTACCTCATGGCGGCCCAGGTGTCCGAAAAGCTGGGAAGTGAGGACGTCGCTCGCGGGTTCGCCGAGCGGGGCCTCGCGAAAGCCAACGCCGCGTCCGACGCCCACGCGGCGAGTGAACTCCAGGCGTTCCTCGACGAGCTCTGATGGGCGGAATGGCGGAAACCCGCCGGCGGCCGCCGGTCGGAATTCCGCAAATTCTCCGGCGACCTGCGGCGGCATGACTCCTGCTCCGTCCTCTGGTGTGTCTCATCCTTCGCCGGTTGTACGCGGGGCGACGTACGCGACCACGAGGCGGACGATCCTCCGGAAGGCGTTCCTCGCGCCGTGGCATACCGGGGTCAAACAAGCGTGGCTGTACGCGATGGGTGCCGCTCAGGAGGTGACCGGTGTCGACATCCATTGTGCGTCTCGACCCATCAACCACGAGCATCTGAGTCTGTCGGATCCCTACGAAACTCGCCCCGTGTTCTTTCGACGCTTTCACGGCGAGTTCAGCGCGGCGCTGAATGCGTTGCTCCGGCGCGAGGGGTACGACGCTCCAGGACAGATTTTCGACGATCGTGCCACGCACACGATGCGGCTTCTCGATGCAGAGGCGCAGGCGGCGCACCTTGTGTACGAGGCTGCCCAGTTTGTCGCTGCGGGGTTGGTGCGTGATCCGAAACATACTCCCGACTTCGTATTCGATTTCGGTCTCTGGAAGCGCGGTGCGTTGCGAATCCAGCGCCCCGATTTCTACTTCGATCCCAGATTTCGACCGGACTTTGTCGAGCTGAGATTCCGGCCGCCAGCGAAGTTGCTCGTCGCGTTCGGGGGAGATCTGGATCGCTTGATCCATCACATGAACCGACTGCTGGCTAACGCGGTTCGTGAGCTGAACAAAGCACGTTGTCGGCCGGTTGCGGGCGCGCAGCGTATTCGACGGATCCATCCTTACGACGAACCGCGGACGATGCGTGCTCCAAGCTCGCGGAGGGTGCCGATTTACAAGTCCGGGGCGGCAGGTTTGGCGAAGCGAGTCGTTCATGCGCGGGCATGTCAGGAGGTGCGGGCGTTTCGAGACGCGCATCGACGTGGGCGCCATGATCTTCAGGAGGGGAAGCCCGCTGAGTTCCCCTACGGGACGTGGAAGATGCGTCACGAGCAGAATGTCGATGTTGCTGACCCAGAACCAGCACTCGTCATCACGGGTCCCGAGCCAACGTTGGATGAGGTGCTGGAGGGATTGGAGAACGGGTCGGTGGTGAGCGAAACGGGTGTCCCCGAGATGCTCGAGAAAGTGCGCAACGCGTTTCGTGATGAGTCTGAGTCGATTGCCGAAGACTCAGACCTAGAAATGGTTGCGACGCAGCCGAGTGGGGATGGTGAGGGTTCCGTTGAGCTTCGGCATCGCTCTGACGTTCGAGCACCGTCGAGTGCGCGTCGAATCGTTGTGCGTCGCGATATCCGACGGGGTCGCCCGCGAAAGAAGGTGGGTGGCGACCCACCCAAGTCCTAACAGCCGCGTCGCGACCGCAAGCGTCCAGCGCGCGACGTGGTGTTCCGTCCTACGAATAGGAGTTGCCGCGGCGCGTGGTGCTTGTGGGCCCATTTTGCGGGCGAGGTGCTTTTTTCGACCGGGCGAGCGCTGGTCGGAACTCAGTGTTCGGTGGGCGGGAGCTCAAGCGGCCGTTGAGGAGTCGAGCACCTGGGCCGCAGTCGGCGAAACGTTTCCGAGCACCTGGGCCGGTAGGTCCGGGCCGGTAGGTCCGGGCGCTACAGTGGCCGCGTCAGCGAGGTCAAAACGTGGTCGCGCCAAGCGCCATCGATGTACAAGTAGTCTCTCGCATACCCTTCGACGACGAATCCCAGGCGCCGTAAAAGCCGTCCACTTCGCTCGTTGACCGGCTGGTAGTTCGCCATGATCCGGTGCAGCGCCAACTGCTCAAACGCAAACGGCAGCGCCCCGCTCAACGCCTCGTGCATGAAGCCGCGCCCCTGCTCCGCCGCGCCGATCGCATACCCCAAGTGGCACGCCTGAAACGCTCCCCGCATGACATTCGAAAAGTTACAAGACCCCACGAGGCGCCCCGAACCCCGCAGCTCCAGAAAGAGCCGCATGCTCTGCGAAGACGCCTGCTCCTGAATGTTCGCCGCGAGGCGGGCCTCCCAAAACCTTCGCGAGTAGAACCCGCTCGGCCGGGCCGGCTCCCACGGCTCAAGGTGACTACGATTGCGCTCGAAATACGCCACCACCTCTTCGGCCCGCTCCGGCGGCGGCATCCAAAGCTTGAGTCGTGGGGTCAGCAGCTCAGGCGGCACGAAGGCCTTATAGCGCGCTCCACTACCGAGATGCACTCCGCCCAGCTTGGCCTACACTGCGGCCATGGCGCGACGCGCCCTACTTGCTTTGCTCCTCCTCGGCTGTGGCGGAAAGACCGGCCTCTACCTCACGGTGGACTCGGAACCGCCCGACGGTCCGATCCCTGGTCCCGAGGTCTGCAACGGCCTCGATGACGATCTCGAAGGCGACGTCGACGAAGACTTTCGCGACGAGCTCGGACGCTACGTCCACCCCGAGCACTGTGGCGGTTGCGACATGCCTTGCGTGGCGACCCGTCCCGCCGAACGCGAAGTCGAATGCCGCGTGATCGAAGAGACCGCAGTGTGCGCGGCCACGCTGTGCAACCCAGGGTTCACCCCCTCATCCGCGGGTCGCTGTGTCCCGGTTTTCGATCGCCTCTGTCTCCCCTGCGCCGACGATGGCGAATGCGGTGACTTCGAGTTTGCGGCCTGCGATGACGTGGGCGGTGAACGTCGCTGCGTGGTCGGCTGTGATGCCGGATGTCCGGAAGGCTACTCGTGTACGGCGGACCGCTGCATTCCGAACGGCGGAAGCTGTGCGTGCGGCCCGGACGATCGCTTCGACCTTGCGTGTGCGCTCAACGACGAAGAAGGCAATCGATGTCCCGGCAGCGCAACCTGCAACCTCGGTGATCTGAGCGAGTGCGTCGCTCCGGACGAGGTCTGCGACGAGGTCGACAACGACTGCGACGGACAAATCGACGAGTCGTTCCGCGACGCGCGCGGCGCCTATATTCTCGACATTCGCCACTGCGGTGAATGCGGCGTGGACTGCACGCTCAGCATGATTCCGGAGGGCGACCTGATCTGTGGCGGCGATCCTTTCGCGCCGTCATGCGTCCTTGCCTGCCCGGACGCTGCCGACGGCATCATGCCTGGCGATCGCATCGACGCCGACCGCGACATCGCCACCGGCTGCGAATGTACGGTCACCTCCCTCAGCGACGACCCCGGTCCCGTGCTCGCTGTGGGCCCCGCGCTCGACCTGAACTGCGACGGTGCAGACGGCATCGTGGTCGAGAGCTTCTACGTCGCGCCCGACGGAAACGACGCCGGACCGGGCTCGCCGACTCGGCCGCTTCGCACGATCGGGGAAGGTCTTCGTCGAGCCTCGGAGTCCCTCGGCGAACCGAATGCCCGCCCACATGTGTTCATCGCCTCGGGGAGCTACGCGGAAACGCTCGAGCTCCCCAATGGCGTTTTCGTGCACGGGGGCTACCGTCGCGATTTTCTCGCGCTCGATCCCGATGGGTTCGAGGTGGAGGTGCGCGCCCCCGCAGACACGGACGCGATCGGCGGCGCCGCACTCGTCGCGACCGCTGCGGGAGCAACGGAAACCGTTGTCGAATGGATGACGCTGATCGGTCGCGACGCAACACTCCCCTCGTCGGCGACGTTTGCGATGTTCCTGCAAGACGCGGGGCCGGAGCTGCGCCTCAGCGACCTCGAGCTTCGTGCGGGTGTGCCGGGCAGCGGAAGCAACGGCGTCGACGGTGAAGTTGGTTCCTCGCCTACGGCGGATGCGATGTCCGGGATGCGTCCGCGCGCTTCGATGGAAGACGGCGCAACGATGTGCATTGTCGGCGACGCCAATGTGGTCGAGGGCGGCGGTGGGGGCGCGAATCGCTGCGGCGGAACGGATGTTTCTGGAGGCCGGGGCGGGAGCCCAAGCTGTCCTTCGTTTGCGAACTTTCAGCCGAACGGGATGGGCGGTCAGGGCCCCGGCGCAGGAGCCGGAGGCGCGGGAGGACAGGATTCCCAAGGTCCGATCACCGGGAGCTCTTGCTCGATGGCGGTGTGCTGTGGCCTTGCGGACTTCTCGGTACCGAGCGAGTTCCGCGGTCCGCAATCAGGAACGGCGGGAAGCGATGGGAGTGCGGGCGGCGCGGGCCGCGGCTGCTCCGACCCGCTTGGCACGCTGGATGTCACCGGCTGGGTGGCGGCAACCGCAACGGCGGGAACGTCAGGCACGCTCGGCGGCGGCGGCGGCGGCGGTGGTGCGGGTGGCGGCACCGAAATGCTCTTCATGGCGGATGCGTGCGAGTTTCCGGACGGCCTCGGCGGCGGCGGCGGCGGCGGCGGCGCTGGGGGCTGTGGTGGCGGCGAAGGCATGCCCGGAACCAGCGGTGGCCCGAGTGTCGCGCTCGTCGTTCGCTATGACGATGACGGACCTATGCGCCCCTTCACGATCCGCGATGTCGTCTTCCGTCCCAGTGATGGAGGACGAGGCGGCGACGGCGGCGCGGGCGGCGACGGAGGTCGCGGAGGCGCTGGTGCCCTCGGTGGTGAGTTGACCCGCGAGGAGCGTTCGATTCCGACCCTCGCCGGACCCTTTCCTGGAGGCCGCGGAGGCCGCGGCGGAAACGGCGGTCCAGGCGGCGGCGGCGGAGGCGGCTGCGGCGGTGGGTCGATCGGAATCTGGGTAGAGGGACTCGTCGATGTCGCCGCTTGGCGAAGCGACAACGTATTTCAACTCGGTCGCGGCGGCCTTGCCGGTCAAGGAGGAGGCGGAGGCGCAGCAGCGGCGGGTGGTGCAGAAGGAGGCGCGATCGATGTCGTGGGTCGCTAGAGCGCAGATGGTCGCGTGGTTGATGCTGGGGGTGGGTTGCTACGAGCACCATCTCTGCGGCGAACCGGAGTCCTGCAACTACGACGACGACGATTGCGATCAGCTCGTCGACGAGGCCTTCGTCAACGAAGACGGGATCTACTTTACCGCTGAACACTGCGGCGGCTGCGGCGTAAGCTGCGCGGACGCGTTCCCGACCGCCGCCGAGACTGCGTGCGAAATCCTTGATGACGTTGCGACGTGTGTTCTCGTTGCGTGTCCCCCGGGATGGCATGTCGCGGGTGAGGGCGCGTGCGCGCCCGATGTTCCCTCGCTTTGTCTGACGTGCACCGAGGACGAAGACTGCGCGCTGCGCGAGCCGGGTGCGAGTTGCCGAGAGCTCGCCAGTGGCGACCGCCGCTGCCTGAGTCCGTGCGAGGTTGGATGTCCGCCGGGCTTTACGTGCGACGCGGGAGTTTGTGCACCAGATACCGGAATCTGCGGATGCACGCCGGAGACGGTCGGCGTCGAGTTCGCGTGCCTGGTCGAGCGTGACGATGCCTTTCAGTGCGCCGGTGCGCAGACGTGCACCGAGACGGGCTTGAGCGCCTGTGAGGCGGTCCTGGAGGAAGCCTGCAATGGCACCGACGATGATTGTGACGGCAGCATCGACGAGACCTTTCGCGATGACGAGGGACGCTACGTTGATCGACTTCACTGCGGCGGATGCGCGATGCCGTGCGTGGAGCCCGGACCGAACATGGAGGCGCGCTGCGAACCTCGTCCGGCCTTGGCGACCGAGTGCATCGTGGAGTGCCTCGAAGGCTTCGTGGATGTGGACGGTATTCTCGCGAACGGTTGTGAGTGCGAGCGCTTTGATGAAGGGGGTCCTCCGCCGGCGGTGGGTGGTGATTCTGATTGTGACGGGGTTCCCGACGAAACGAATGACTTCGTCTATGTGACGACGACGGGAAGCGACCGGAACCCTGGGACGCTCGAGCAGCCGATGCGAACGGTGCAGGCCGCCATCGAGCGAGCGGACCGTGAAAACAAAGCGGTGCTGGTGTCGCGCGGCGTTTACGACGGGGGCGTCGATTTGGTGGAAGGCGTGTCAGTGTTTGGCGGGTATCGGCCGGACTTTCGGGACCGCGATCTCGCGCTCTTTCCGGTGATTCTTGAGAACCGCGCGGGCGGCCTCGGTGCGCCCGTGGTGACGTGTCGCAACATCGACGACGCAACGCAGATGGATGGTTTTGTGGTCCAGGGAACGGACGCGAGCGTGCCGGGACAAGGGAGCACGACGATCTACGCGGACGGCTGCGGACCCGAGGTGCGCTTTAGCAACGTCGAAGTGCGTGCAGCGCGCGGCGCGGACGGGGTGCGCGGGGAGAGTTCGAGCGACGCGCTTCCGGGGGGATTCACCCTCGAGGATCTCGACGGAGTGGCTGGTGGCGCCGGGGGCTTTGCACCAAACGGATTCTGTCGACGGATTCCCGCCGGCGCAGCAGGTCGTCATGCGTGCCCGTCGGGCATCGACAACAGCGGCGGCGCCGGCGGAGACGGTGACTGTCCGCTGACCGGATGCTTGAACGGTTCGCCGTGTGGAAACGCCGGGTGCACCGACTTTACGGTGGCGGGGGTTTGCGACTTTGATGCTGTGCTCCGAGTTGCGGTGGCAAACCCTGCCGCACGACCCGGGCGTGGTGTGGCTCCAGGGGACGCGGGGGAGCTTACGTACAACGCGCCCACGAATCGAAACGTGTGCAACTTCTGCGACGACAACCCCACGCTTCCACGGAATGGCGGTCGTGGCGGTGACGGAGACCAAGGCGTTGATGGCGTCGGCGGTCTTGGATGCAACTTCGCGCCGCGCTTGAATGTTGCGACGGGCCGCGTTCAGGGAGGCGACGGTGCGGACGGAACCGCCGGCACCGATGGCAGCGGTGGCGGCGGCGGGACCGCAGGCGCGGGCTACGCCGTGATTGGCGGCACTGGCCCGGGATGCGATGACCGTGCGGGCGGCGCCGGGGGTGGCGGCGGAAGCGGCGGCTGTGGTGCACCGTCGGCGGGCGGCGGAAGCGGTGGCGGGCATTCGATCGGGGTTCTCGTACGTCTTGGGCGGGCGACCGCGGGACCATCATTCGAAGATGTTCGAGTCGTCACTGCGAGCGGCGGCGTCGGTGGACCTGGCGGTCAGGGGGCCGCGGGCGGTGCTCCGGGAAGCGGCGGCAACGGTGGAGCTGCGGCGTTTTGGTGTGCGCGCACTGGCGGCCGCGGCGGCGACGGAGGTCGCGGCGGCAGCGGTGGTGGCGGCGGCGGCGGTTGCGGCGGCGGCAGCCACGGTGTCGTGCTTGTGCCGGGGGATCGAGACTTTGGCGCGTACCTCGACGAGCTTCGAGGAATGACCATCGACGAGACCGGAGTTGCGGGTCGGGGTGGATCGGGCGGTTTTTCGCCGGGCGCCTCCGGCGGGAGCGGGCTCGATGGCGCCGACGACCGGGTGTTCGTGCTGGTGACCCTTTAGCGCACCCCATTTGCTCGAAAGTTTGTGAACGCTCTGCTCGGCGAGCCATCGGCTCGAAGGTCAGTGGCGCGGGGCAGTGAGGGGGCGGCCTGGGTGCAGTGAGGGGGCGGCGGCGGCCCTGCGTCCCAGGTGCTCGAAAGTCTGTGAAGTCGCTCGAAAGTCTATGAAGTCACGCCCTACTGACCGGGTTTTGCACACGGGCTGATGCGCGTGCGGGTCTGGGTCCCAGGTGCTCGGAAGTCTGTGAAGTCAGCGCTTGGCCAGGTATTCGAAAGTCTGCGAAGTCGCCGTCCCAGGTGCTCGAAAGTCTGTGAA